>JAQUNE010000008.1 GCA_028717765.1 Candidatus Omnitrophota bacterium
AGTTTGGCGTTAAAGAAACGGTATCGCATAAAAAATTAATTATTCCCGGATACGTGGCAGTGATGTCCGGAGAATTAGAGGAAAAAAGCGGCTGGGAGATTATCGTTGGCCCCAAAGAAGCCGCCGGCATACCGTCGTTCTTGAAAAAGCTATAATAGGGGACGTTCCCTAAAGGGACACCCTTAAGCCTGGTACCTTGGGGAACGTCCCCTTAAAAGAGATGGAAAAATTTAAGGTAACATTTTATCCGGATAATAAAACGATCGAAGTCGAGAAAGATAAAACCATTCTTTCCGCGGCGATCTCCTGCGGGGTGTATATTAATTCTGCCTGCGGAGGAGACGGGGTCTGCGGAAAATGTAAAGTAAAGGTAAGGACAGGAAAAGTAATTACTCAGCCAAATGCTGTCTTAAGTTTAGAGGATAAGAGGGAGCATATTTATTTAGCTTGCCTCACTACTATTCATAGCGATCTGGAGATAGAAGTTCCTGCGGAGTCACGCCTGGATTTTGAAAAGTCCCCACTTTATTCTCAATCCGAAGAGGTGGAGTCAATTATCGCTACGGCAGAAGAGAAGCTGGAATATTCTCCTCTGGTAAGAAAAATATACCTGGAATTAAATCAGCCTAGCCTGGAAGACAATATTAGTGACTTAGAAAGATTGTATCAGGCGATAATTTCTCTGCCGGATTCCAATTTTAATAAAGAGGTTAAATTTAATTTTCTCCAAACCGGCTTGGCGAATATAAAGCAGTTAGGCGAATTATTGCGTGATGCTGAGTGGAAAATTACAGTTACGCTTGGGTACAGAAATGGCGCGACGGAAATTATTATGATCGAGCCGCAGGATACCTCGGAAAGAAATTTTGGGTTTTGTTTTGATATTGGAACTACGACTATTTCCGGGCAGTTAATTGACCTTAAATCTAAGCGGGTTTTAGGCACTAAGGCCAGCTATAACAAACAGGCTAGCTTTGGCAGTGACGTGATTACACGTATAATTTACGCACAGGCAGAAGGTGGCCTGGAGCAATTACACAAAGCAGTGATTGATACCATGGATCAGATGATCCGTGAGTTGATCGAAGAAAACAAGGTTGACCTTAATGATGTGACCGCGCTTTTGTGCGCGGGTAATACCACGATGATGCATTTGTTGTTGGGAATCGACCCTACGTATATCCGCCGTCAGCCCTATGTACCCACAGCAAATTTTGTCCCTACGCTGCGTGCAGCTGAAGCAGGAATAAATATTAATCCGCGCGGGCTTTTATTTTGTCTGCCTGGCATATCTAGTTATGTCGGAGGAGATACTACTGCGGGTGTGCTTTCTAGCGGCCTGAATAAAGAAAGAGACTTGAGCCTTTTAATTGATATCGGCACTAATGGTGAAATTGTTTTGGGCAATGAGGAATTTCTTATTGCTTGTGCAGCCTCTGCGGGCCCAGCATTTGAAGGAAGCGGGGTTGGTTGCGGTATGCGTGCCAGCCATGGCGCAATCCAAAAGGTAAAAATTGAAGAGAATGATTTTAAAGTTAGCTTTACTACTATTGCAGGGACAAAACCACGCGGTATCTGCGGGTCAGGGTATATTGATATTATTGCAGAAATGTTACGCCTAGGCATTCTTGATAAAGATGGAAAGATCAAGCCAGGAAAAAACCGGCGTTTGCGCGAAACAGAGAATGGCCGTGAATTTATCATTGCTTTTAAAGAAGAAGCTGATTCTACAGGCGATATTGTAATTAGCGAAGCTGATATTGAAAATTTAAAGCGCTCCAAAGCAGCTATTTTCGCGGCAACTTCAATCCTGCTTAGGAGGATGAATTTTAATTTTTCCCAAATAAAAAAGATTTTTATCGCCGGTGGATTTGGAACGTATCTGAACGCGGAGAATGCCGTGAGGATTGGTTTGTTACCGGATGTAGAAAGGGCAAGGTTACTTTTTATCGGTAACAGCGCTTTAGCCGGGGCACGCCAGGCATTTTTATCTTACGGGGCGACAAAAGAAGCGGAAAGTATTGCCCATAAAATGACTTATATGGAGTTATCGCTAGAAAATGAATATATGGATGAATACATGGCGGCGTTATTTTTCCCGCATACAGATTTGAACAAATTTCCGAGCGTGAAAATATAATATGGGATACGTGATTGCAGTTGCAGGTAAAGGCGGCACAGGTAAAACTACAGTTGCCGCATTGATTACTAGATTGCTAAAAGAAAAAAAGTGCGGTTCTGTATTAGCCATTGATGCTGATCCGAATAGTAATTTAGCAGAGGTTTTGGGTAGCGAGGTTAAACAAACTATCGGTACCATGCTTGATGAAGTTGCTAAACATCCAGATCAGATTCCCTCAGGAATGGCCAAAGACAGGTTCATTGAATATCAGGTTCAGACGATTATTTCCGAGGCAGAAGGTTTTGACCTTTTGACCATGGGTAAGCCGGAAGGGCCAGGGTGTTATTGTTATGTGAATAATGTTTTAAGGAGCGTTTTGGCCAAGTTGATCAAGGATTATGATTATGTAATTATTGACAATGAGGCCGGGCTAGAGCATCTTTCCCGGCGCACCACAAGGCAGGCAGATAGCTTAGTGATAATTTCAGATGCCACACCAGTAGGTTTAAAAGCTGCGCAAAGGATCAATAGCTTGGTTGGCGAGCTGGAAATTAAGATAAAAAATAAATTTTTACTGATCAACCGTTATGATAAAGCTATAGATAAAGAAAAAATCGCTGGGATGAAACTGGATTTTCTCGGGGTTATTCCTAGTGACGAAGAAATTACTAAAATTAGCTTAAATGGTAATACCCTGTTGAAACTAAATCAAGATGCAACCAGTATTAGCACCTTGCGTAAGATTGGAGAAAAAATATGGCAGCAGAATTAATGTTGGAGAAGTCTTCAGGAGAAGTCGCAGTGGTAAATATCGGCGCTACGAAGCAGGAAGGCGGCAGCCGCTCAAAAACTCTCAAGGTTGGCGGGCAATCAGCCCTGCCATTTCTTTTTGCGGAAGGTGCGATCCCTCATAGGCCAGTGGTTGCTTTTGAAGTTTGGGATATACCGCCGATTGATTGGCCATCAGGTTTAATTGATGCTTACAAAGATGCAATTCAAGACCCTTTAGTTTGGGCGCAAAAATGCGCCAAAGAATTTAAAGCGGACCTGCTTTGTTTGAAGCTAACCGGTGCGCATCCTGATTTTGGCAACAGAACTGCAGAACAAGAAGCTAAATTAGTAAAAGAGTTATTAAAAAAAGTTGACCTGCCTTTGATCATTTCGGGATCTGGTGATGACGCTAAGGACAACCAAGTACTGCCAGCGGTTTGTGAGGCAGCAAAGGGGGAGCGTTGTTTAATCGGCAGTGCGGTTCAGGATAACTATAAAACTTTAGCCGCCGCTGTTTTAGCTGACGGGCATAATATTATTGCCGAATCGCCGATAGATATCAATATTGCCAAACAATTAAATATTTTGATTTCTGATATGGGGTTACCGTTAGAGAGGATCGTGATTAATCCGACAATCGGAGCATTGGGTTATGGTTTGGAATATGCTTATTCGATCATGGAGCGTGCCAGGTTGGCAGCTTTAGCCGGTGACAAAACTTTAGCCTGTCCTTTTATTTGTTTTGTTGCCCAGGAATCTTGGCGGGCAAAAGAGGCAAAAACTGAAAACAAGCAGGGTATTTCCTGGGAAATTATCACTGCAACTGCTTTGATCCAATCCGGAGCGGACATTTTAGTGATGCGTCATCCTCAGGCAATTGAAAAAGTGCGCAAATATATTGATCAATTATTCGGGGTAAAATAATGTTTATTATCGGTGAGTTAATCAATGGGATGTATCAGAATATTAGTAAGGCAATTAAAGATAAGGATAAGTTAGCGATACAAAAATGCGCCAAAGAACAGGTTGAAGCAGGCGCGGATGCTTTAGACGTAAATTGCGGGCCGCAATCACGTGACCCGGTCTCTGATATTCAATGGTTAATTGAAACGATCCAGGACGCCACAGATAAGCCTTTGGCATTGGATTCCAGTAAGCCGAGAGTCATTGAAGCGGGGCTAAAGATTATTAAGAGTAAGGCGATCATTAATTCCACCACTGCTGATGTGGAAAAATTAGCAGTACTTGTTCCTTTAGCAGTGCAATATCATGCTAAACTTATCGGCTTGACTATCAGTACTAAAGGGATACCACAGAATAAGGATCAGCGCCTGGAATTAGCCGCAACGATTGTTGCGGCATGTCTGGACCAGGGGCTTGCTGCCGAAGATCTCTATTTGGACCCGATTGTGCTGCCGGTTAACGTTGCCCAGGCGCAGATGAGGGATATCTTAGAATCAATTAAGGAATTTAAGATTATCTCTGACCCCAGCCCGAAAACTATTGTTGGTTTAAGTAATGTTTCGCAGGGCACAAATGTGCGTAGCCTAATTAACCGCACCTTTCTTGTGGAAGCAATAGCATTTGGTTTGGATGCAGCGATTTTGGACCCAAAGGACACTCAATTAATGGATGCGGCAATTACCGCCGAGCTGATTATAAATAAACAAATTTATTGTGATTCATACCTGGAGGCTTACAGAAAGAAATAAAATGGCTAAAATTAAAGTGGTGAGGTCGATCTTTAAGGGAAATGCTTTTAGAGAAAGTCTGCTCCTTGCGATAAAGGGGATCGGCTACCTTTTTTTATATCACCGCAATATGCGGATCATATTTTTAGCCGGAATAGCGGTATTTCTTTTAGGGGTATATTTTAACCTTAAAGGAATAGAATTGGTGGCATTGTGCATTACTGTGACCGTAGTCTTTTTAGCAGAGATGACCAATACCGCCATAGAATTATTGATGGATATGATTACCGATAAATATCATACTAAAATAAAACTGGTCAAGGATATTTCCGCGGCAGTAGTGGTATTAACCTGTTTAAATGCCGTTGCCGTAGGATATATTCTTTTTGTGAGAAAGATTTTTAAATAACGCGGAGGTTAAACTATGCAGATCCAAAAAATGAAGAGCCAGGTAAAAAGGGATTTTAATAACGCGGTCTGTTTAATGGCAGTGATACCATTTTTAACCTTTCTTTATATCCTTGGCGGGATGTATGCTTCTGCTCCTGGCGCTACCGGTAGGACGAGCTATATCCTTTTTACATCGGCAATTTTGATTTTACTCGGGATCATCACCGGAAAAAAAATCATCTGGAACCTGATCAATAACCTGATTGACTTTAGCCAGCAGATTGTCAGTATGCAGAAAGAACTTGGGGAGAAGAACAGGATCGCGGGAATTTATGAGACCGTACTTTCTTTAAGCCACGAGATTAATAATCCTTTGTTTGTGATGCAGGGTAATTTGGCATTACTCGAGGGGGATGTTTCAGGCCTGAATATGCCAGAAACATTCACAACTAGGTTAAATCAGATTAAGAGCCATTGCGAGAGGATAAGTAACGCGGTAAATAAGATCTCAAGTGTAAAAATACCGGCTTCTTCTGTTGTGGATGGTGATACAAGAATGCTTAACCTCGATACGCATGAGAAATAAAGGCTTGTTTTAAAGGGTATTGTTATTTATAATAAAAATTAATTTCGGCGGCGTAACTCAGCCTGATAGAGTAGTCGGCTCATACCCGATTTGTCGGTGGTTTAAATCCACCCGCCGCCACCAGATTTTTTAACCAACACCCGACTTTATCGGACAAGTCGGTTTAACGCAGAAGCGTATCCTCGCCGTTCCTATACGGCGAGGGAGTGCATCTCTATGCAAGGAGGAATTATGGATTTCATTAAACCAGGACCGAACAAGAGAGTATGTGCGTTTTTGATCGATTCGATTATTGGCCAGATTTTAGGGGTTTTAGTTTCTTTGATGCTAAAGATGGACCTCAGCTGGGTGATGTGGGCACTTTATATTCTTTTGAAAGACAGCGTGGACGCAAGAAGTATCGGCAGATATTTTGTCGGCATACAAATAATTGACGAAACCAATAATCCGGCGAAAACCTCTCAGGCAATCCTACGTAATCTTTTGATGGTTATACCAATATTTCCCTTGGTGGAATATATTGTATTATTAAGAGATGCACAGGGCAGAAGGCTGGGCGATAAAATTGCAAAAACACAGGTAACCGACCTTAAGCCTGAAGTTAAAGATGGTACTTTTCTCTGGATTAGTATTGGGTTGGTAGTAGTAATTATAATTGCGCAGCTTCTCTTAGCTTTCGCCATATTCAAACAGCATCCAGAATTATTAAAAAAGGCATGAGGGGTAAAAATAATTTAGCATTTTTTTTACTTTTATTGGTTTTTTCAGGGGCAGGTTTATCTTTTGGCCATGCCCAAGACGAATATTTGAATCTGCAGGTTGTGAGTAAGGTATTCCGGGGCAAAATTACAGAGATTAACCGGTTAAAATCGGAGATCTCAATTAGCGGTACCGACGAGCAAGGTAAACCTAAGGAAATGACTTTTAGGATTTCCGAAAAGACACGCTTTCTAAAGAATAAGGTTTATGTCTCATTTAGCTCGATTATGCAAGGCTATGAGGTAGTGGTTGATTATTACGATAATCCTAAGGTGAGTGCACCATTTGAAATAAAAACTATAACTTTACTGCAAGAAGGGCCCGGATACTAAAAAGAGGATTTGATTTCCAGTAAATAAAAGGAGGGATGATGTCAGCAGAAAAAAAGAATTTTCTTACAGCCCTGTTACTCTCGATTTTTGTCGGCTCTTTGGGGATCGATAGGTTTTATCTGGGGTACATCGGATTAGGGATCTTGAAATTACTTACTCTTGGAGGTTGCGGCGTCTGGTGGCTGATCGATGTTATTCTCATTGCCTCAAAGAACCTTAAAGACGTAAACGGCAATACATTAGAGGGAAATTAAAAGCTTAAGGTTTTGATTGTGCGAAAGGTAACTGATATAATTTTAGGGTTTAATCTGCCGTTCTTTTTATGGAGCATAATTGCAGGGCTAATGGCTTTTTTGAATCTTAGTTTTTCTTCCTTTTGTCTTATGCATAAGTCATTCGGTTGGTGCCCTGCATGTGGCCTAACGCGTTCTTATATGTCTCTTCTTAAAGGGGATGGATTTACTGATGCTTGGTTTACTTTGATTTTTCTTTTGTTCGTTGCGAATTTTTTTTGGTCAATCTGTAGGGCAGTTAAGGTTTATCGCTCCCACCTCTTAATCAGTTAAGCTTATCCTAAGAAAATGATCTTCGAAAAAGTAAAACAGACAATTAAAAAATTTAATTTACTTCAGAATGGCGATAAGATCATCGTCGGAGTTTCCGGAGGCCCGGATTCAGTGGCGCTGCTTTATTTACTGCATCAATTAAGACGCCAGTTGAGGCTTTCTCTCTATATTGCCCATTTAGACCATGGTTTAAGGAAAGGCGCCTTTAAAGACAGGGAATTTGTAGAAGCCTTAGGTAAGAAATTGGCTTTACCGGTGATTATTCATAAAGTTAACCTTAAAACAGCAATCAAGAAAGGGTCTGTAGAGGAGGCTGCACGCCAGGCGAGGTTTGAGTTTTTATTCAGTGCCGCAAAAAAGGTTACGGCAAAGAAAATTGTTTTGGGCCATAATCTTGATGATCAGGCAGAAACTGTGTTGATGCGTATTTTACGGGGGGCTGGCCTTTACGGCTTAAGCGCAATTCTGCCGAAAAGAAAAATTTGCGGTTTTGAAATTATCCGGCCCTTAATTGAAATCAGGCGTAGAGAGATAGAAGCATTCTTAAAGAAAAAAAAGATCAATGCTTGTCTTGATCTTTCCAATCAAGAGAATATATATTTGCGCAATAAAATCAGGAACCGGCTATTTCCTTTGCTGGAGAAGGAATATAATAGAAAGATTAAGGAGAGCCTTGCTAATTTAGCGCAAAGCTCGAGCCTAGATTATGATTATTTAAATCAGGCGGCAGAGCGGTTCATGCGCCATAGAGGTTCAAGGATTCTGCTTAAGGATTTTCTTAAACTTCATCCGGCAATGCAAAGGCTTGTATTGCGTTTAAATATTGCCAGGTTAAAAGGCGATACGCGCAGGATCAATTTTACACATATTTTGGAAATTGAGGATTTAGTATTTTTACGTCCGGAAAATTCCATTGTAGACCTGCCTAAGGGTATTTCTGTAATCAAAAAAAGAGGCGCGCTTGTCTTTTTTTTCAGGTAATTTCTTTACTGCTAACCCTATAAAATACTTGATTTTATAGAAGCTTAAATGTATAATTATTAGTCTAAATTAAACTAGAAAAGAGGATAGCAAATGGCAAATAATCACACGCATAAGTCAAAGAAAAAGAACATATTCCAGCGTTTTCCTTGGGGCTGGATTGTGGGGGTTTTTGTTTTTTATCTCTTAATCAGTTCCCTGAATGTTTCGGTTTCCGGAGTGCCAAAAGAAATGACCTACAGTAACTTTTATTCTATACTTAAGAATAATCCGGATAAAGTCAAGTCAGTGACTAAGATCGAAACTGTGCTGCAGGGTGAGCTTACAGACAATACCAAGTTTTTTGTGAATATCCCGGAAAATGACATTGAATTATTGAATCTTATGCGTACGAACCTGAAAAATTTTGACGTTAAGCCTCCGCGTACTTTCTGGGCAAGTATGCTTTTTAATTTAGGGCCAATTCTTTTGTTGATTTTTTTCTGGTGGATGATGGCTGCCAGAGGAGAGCAATTAGGGAACCGGATCATGAGTTTTGGAAAGATTAGGCCCAAAATGCACACAGAGCAGAATCAGAAGGCTACTTTTAATGACGTCGCCGGAGTAGACGAAGCTAAAGAAGAATTAAAAGAAGTAATTGAATTTTTGAAGGATCCGAAAAAATTCCAGCGTCTGGGAGGAAAGATTCCCAAGGGAGTTTTACTTGTCGGCCCTCCGGGGTGCGGTAAAACTTTGATTGCCCGGGCAGTTGCCGGTGAGGCAGGGGTGCCTTTTTTTAGTATTTCCGGTTCTGATTTTGTGGAGATGTTTGTGGGGGTGGGTGCCAGCCGAGTAAGAGATTTATTCGAACAGGGTAGGCGCGCCTCAAAAGTTTCCGGAAAGGGCGCGATTATTTTTATTGATGAAATTGATGCGGTAGGGCGCCTGCGCTTTTCCGGGATTGGCGGAGGCCATGATGAGCGGGAGCAGTCCTTAAATGCGCTTTTGGTGGAGATGGATGGTTTTGATGGCGCACAAGGTATCATACTTATTGCCGCAACTAACCGTCCAGACACCTTGGATCCTGCGCTTTTGCGCCCGGGAAGATTCGACAGGCATATTATCGTCAATCTGCCGGATATTAGGGGCCGCGAGGAGATCCTCAAGGTGCATGTAAGGAAATTAAAAGTTTCTCCCTCTGTAGATTTTAAATCTCTTGCCAGTCAGACCCCGGGTTTTTCTGGAGCTGACCTTGCGAATCTATGTAATGAGGCGGCTCTATTAGCGGCGAGGAACAATAAGAATGATATTGAAATGATTGATTTTGAAAAATCAGTAGAAAGGGTACTGATGGGGCCGGAGAAAAAGAGCCACATTATGTCTAAGAGAGAGAAGGAGATTACAGCGCTTCATGAGGGAGGGCATTCTCTGTTATCCTTGTTGCTTCCCGGGGTTAATCCGGTAAAAAAAGTTTCTATTATTCCGCGAGGCTTAGCCGGCGGGTATACTTTTACTCCTCCGCTTGAAGACAGGAACTATTGGACAAAGACAGAACTTGTTTCTGAGATTACAATGATGCTAGGAGGCAGGGCTTCGGAAGAGTTAAATTTAAATGAGGTTACTACCGGGGCACAGAATGATTTGGAAATGGCCACACAAATGGCGCGGCGGATGGTGATGCAATTTGGGATGTCAGAGAAATTAGGGCACCTTACGTTGGGGCGCAGGAATGGCTTGGTCTTTTTGGGCCGTGACCTGATGGAAGAAAAAAATTATAGTGATGAGACTGCGCGCATCATTGATGAAGAAGTGAAAAAAATTATCGATAACGGCTATGCAAGCGCAAAAGATTTACTGTCGAAAAATATAGATAAGTTGAAAACTTTAAGCAATGCCCTTTTGGAAAAGGAAGTTTTAGACGGCGAGGAAGTCAAGCGCCTGGTTGGTATAGAGAAGGAGAATGGGGATTTAAGTTGAGGATACTGTCTATAGACAACCGTAAGATCCTTGAAGAAGTAATGCAGGAAATTAAGGTTGATCCTTATGGTATCAAAATCATGTCGCAAAAAGGAATCAGCTTTTTTTTCAGGATAAACTCAGTTTCTAATATCGCTGCAAATATCCTTAAACAGGAGATGCTTTCTTTCGGGGGTGACGTGGCAATTCCCCGCGATGCCCTTACCGGAAAATTTAAAAAAGCCGATTGCCTGATCATGGGGAATCTTTCTCAGATTAACCGGCTGAACAAAAAATTAAGTCACCAGCCTTTTGGTTTAAGCCACTTAGCCGGACAACTTCAAACTTGCCTGAATAATTACCAGAAGGATAATTTTACTATTGACCTGGGCAGGTATAAGCTGCATTTAGGCAAGCGTACTTTAGTCATGGGAATTTTGAACCTTACCCCCGATTCCTTTAGTGGCGATGGATTATTGGGTTTAGAGACGCAAGAAATAATTGAGAAAGCACAGGCCTTAGTTCAGGATGGTGCAGATATTATTGATCTTGGCGGGCAGTCTAGCCGTCCCGGGGCAAAGCCAGTATCCTTAATTGAGGAACTAAGTAGGACCATTCCCGTAGTAAAAGCATTAGCGAAAAAAATAAAAATCCCTATTTCTATAGATACCTGTAAGCCGCAAGTCGCAAAGCAGGCATTAGATTCCGGAGCGCTAATAGTAAATGACATTACCGGTTTAAGGGATCCGTTGATGTGCAGGGTTGTTAGCCGAAATGATTGCGCGGTAATTATCATGCATATGAAGGGAAATCCCCGGACAATGCAACGTAGCCCTTTTTATAAAAATTTGATCGATGAAATTATCGAATTTTTAGATACTTCTATTATTAAGGCGCAAGACCTCGGAGTCGATAGAAATAAAATTATTATTGACCCTGGGATAGGTTTTGGAAAAAGCCTCGAAGATAATTTAGAAATTTTAAAGCGCCTGCGCGAATTCAAGGTCTTAGGCCGGCCAATTATGGTCGGGACTTCAAGAAAATCATTCTTAGGAAAAATATTGCGTGCGCAACCGGATGAGAGGCTCTCTGGGACTGTTTCTTCAAGCGTTTTAGCGGCGCAAAATGGCGCAAAAATACTGCGTGTGCATGATGTAAAGCAAGTGAAACAGGCTTTAAAAGTGCTGCATGCAATAAATAACTAATATGCCGAATATAATCATATTCTGGAAGCCGGTAATTGAAATACTTATCCTTTGGTTCGTAATTTATCACCTTATGCTTTTTTTTGAAGGCACGCGTGCAGTCTTAGTTTTACGCGGGATCATCATTCTCTTGATTGCCTTTTTGTGTTTTCAGCGCTTAGGATTTGAAATTCTGAATTGGTTGATGACAAAACTGCTTGGTATCTCAGTAATCGCAGTTTTGATTATTTTTCATCCGGAGATCAGGCAAGGCCTGGCGAGGTTAGGCCAGCGGCATTTGTTTAGCCCTGCGTTAAGAGAAGAGCAGATTGATTATATTCTTAATCAGGTGGGTAAGGCCGCGGAATATCTCTGCAAAAATAAGGTTGGCGCATTGATTGCCATAGAAAATAATGATCCCTTGAGCGCTTATATCGAAAGCGGTGTTGGCGTGGATTCCAAGGTTTCCTCTGAATTGATTCAAACCATCTTTACGCCGAATAGCCTGCTGCATGACGGAGGATTGATTATTCAACAGGGCCGGATTATTGCCGCAGGATGCATTTTTCCTCTTTCGCAAAAACAAGAGCTCAGTCGGATATTCGGTACACGGCACCGTGCTGCCTTAGGGCTAAGCGAAGAATCAGATGCCTTGATTATCGTAGTTTCTGAAGAAAGGCAGGATATCTCTTTAATCCACAAGGGAAAATTACTTAAGGATTTGAGCAGGGAAGATTTAGTTTTTAAATCCAAAGAAATTTTAAGTACGAAAGAGAAGAAACATGCTTAAAAAAAATATCCGCTTGGGGTTTATGATCAAGCATTTTTTTGTTTATCATCCCTGGCTAAAGATAGTTGCTTTGGTCTTAGCGATTATGGTTTGGTTCTACGTCCGGGGCGAGATTAGCCAATTCAACTATTAAGATGCCGAAATTAGGGGTGAACATTGATCATGTGGCAACCTTAAGGGAAGTGCGCCACGGCAAAGAGCCGGATCCGGTTTTTGCAGCACTTATCTGCCAGGCTGCCGGAGCAGATAGTATTGTTGCGCATTTGAGAGAAGACCGCCGGCACATTAAAGAGCGGGACGTGGCCATTCTAAAAAAAGTAATAAAGTTGCCGCTTAATTTAGAGATGTCTATTGCGGCAGAGATTGTAGAAATTACCTGTAAAATAAAGCCTGATCAGGCAACTTTAGTCCCGGAAAAAAGGCAGGAATTGACTACAGAAGGAGGGCTGGACGTAGCACTTAATCTTAAAAGGGTTAAGCAAACTGTAGAAATCCTCAGGAAAAACGGTGTTGCCGTAAGCTTGTTCATTGATCCGGAAAAAAAACAAATTGATGCTGCAAAAAAATCCGGTGCCAGGATTATCGAATTACACACCGGCCGCTATGCTGATGCAGTTAATGAAGCTAAGCAGGAAAAATATTTTAAAGAAATCTTGGCAAGTGTTAGTTATGCCAGGGCAAAGGGGCTGATAGTTAATGCCGGGCATGGTTTAAATTATTACAACGTTTCCCGGATCGCGAAAAGAAAAGGTATCGAAGAATTAAACATTGGTTACTCTATTATCTGCCGTTCTGTATTAGTTGGATTAGAGCGCGCAGTTAAAGAGATGAAAATCTTAAGCGCTTAAAATAATGATTATCGGAACCGGAGTGGATATTACTGAGGTTAAGCGGCTACGCCAGGCAGTGGAAAAATGGGGAGAGGTTTTTTTAAACCGTATTTTCACTGAAGATGAACTGGAGAATGCCAAAAAGCGGGGCAGTTTATATCAGCATCTTGCCGGAAGATTTGCCGCGAAAGAAGCTATTTTTAAAGCCTTAGGGGACGCGGGTTTAAACTGGAAAGACGTAGAGATTCTTAATGATCATCAGGGCCGGCCCTATTGCAAGCTTTTAAATGGCAGGGGCAGGCATAAAGCAATTCAGGTTTCCATCTCTCATGTAAAAAATTATGCGGTTGCCAACGCGATTGTTACAGAGAAAGCCTAATAGCCATAAGGGTGATTTTGGGCATATTTTTATTTTGGGTGGCTGTGCTAGGTACTCGGGTGCTGTAGTTTTGTCAGGTAATGCGGCAATGCGTTCTGGGGCAGGCCTGGTGACCTTAGGAATACCTAAAAGTTTAAACCCAGCACTGATAAAAATTAAATTTAAAGAGGTAATGACTTTACCTCTACGGGAAACAAAAACAACTGCTTTAAGTTTTAGCGCTTACGCGCAAATAAAAGGTTTTTTGAGCAAAGTTGATGTATTAACTGTGGGGCCGGGTTTAAGTAGAGAAGCTTCGGCAGAGAAATTAGCCCGGATAGTAATTTCGCAAGTAGATAAGCCAATGGTTATTGATGCTGATGGCTTGAACGCGCTGGTTGGGAACTTAGATATTTTATCTACTTCTGTTGCATATACTAAAATATTAACTCCGCATCCTGGAGAAATGGCGCGATTGCTTAAGGTAAGCGTTGCGCAGGTAGAACGGGATAGGGTTAATATTGCAAAAAATTTTAGCTTGAAATTAAAGGTAGTCTTAGTTTTAAAAGGCCATCAAACAATTGTTAGCGGAAAGCGGGGAGAACTTTTTATCAATCGTACAGGAAACCCCGGGATGGCTACAGCCGGCAGTGGTGACGTTTTAAGCGGAATAATTGCCGCATTTTTAGGTCAGGGCCTGGATGAGTTTAATGCTGCTAAATACGCGGTTTATTTACACGGCTTAGCCGGTGATTTGGCTGCGAAAGAAAAGACGCAAATTTCCTTGATCGCCTCTGACATTATTGATAAAATTCCTCAGGCAATTAAGAGGTGTTCTTAGGTTGTTTTGCCGGCGTAGCTCAGTTGGTAGAGCGTCTGTTTTGTAAACAGATGGTCGGGGGTCCGATTCCTCTCGCCGGCTTGAAATTTTATGGGCAGGTACCCAAGTGGCCAAAGGGGACAGACTGTAAATCTGTTGCACTTGTGCTTCAGAGGTCCGAATCCTCTCCTGCCCATTAAATTCTGCGGGTGTAGTTCAATGGCAGAACAATAGCCTTCCAAGCTATATATGTCGGTCCGATTCCGATCACCCGCTCCAAAGTTTTATAAAGGAAAAATATGATCAGCGAACAATTGCTCAGAGAAAAAATTCACGCGTTGAATAATCATCTCTTTGCTGTTTCAGGAAGAATAGAACTGCTTCAAACAGAAGAGGGTTTTTCTGACAAGGTCAAAGAAAATTTGGAAAAAATGAGCAGTGAATTAAATATCGTCAGGGAATTAGTAGAGGAAATCCATAAATCGATCAAGTAAAATGGCACCCGGCCATAATGGATTGGCCGGTGTGTATCTCTATACTAGGAGGTAAAAAATGGTTTATAAAGTGCTGGTAGTTGATGATGAAGCGGCGGTAAGGGATCTTTTTGCCGATCTCTTAAAAGAAGAAAAATGCATGGTCAAGACTGCTTCTAGCGCAGAAGAGGCGCTGGATCTAGTCAGTAAGGAAGATTTTGAGGTTGTGCTCTTAGATATCAAGCTGCCTGGGATGAATGGTATCGAGGCCTTGAAAAAGATCAAAGCCGAAAAGCCTAAGACTATTGTGGTGATGATTACAGGATTTGGTTATGACGAAGGCTTGATCGCCAAGTCAAAAGAATATGGTTGCTCCGGGTATATCGGAAAAAATATGCCGATTTCACAGATCATGGGGAATTTAAGGTTATTTATTAAAGCTACCGAAGAGAGAATAAAAAAAGACATTAGTAAATAAAGGGGAAACTTTTATGCCTGAAGAATTTTTGAATCCGGTTTTTATTGATACTTTTGATTTGGATGATGCCTGGTTTCAGTGCCTTTCTGAGATTTTGGAGAATGGCCATGTGTATACAATTACTCGCGGAAGCTATGAAGGCCAGAAACGCCTGGAGTTTGATTTTGTAGCAGTGCGGGTCAAGAAGCCAGCCCATCAGATCATTCCGCTTATTCCAGAAGGGATGAGTATTCCGGCACCCACGGATATGGATTATATTCAAGGATATCTGAGTTACTTATTAACGGGTGCAAAAACGCAAACCGAAGATTATACTTATGGAGAACGCCTGGTGGAGCCAAAGGTAAAGATCAGGCAGACTCTTGAAGGTAAAGAAATGATTCAAGAGATGCCCTTAGAAGTAAATCAGGTAGAAGAGGTAATTAAGTTATACAAGGAAAAAGGTTTTGGTACGAATCAGGCGATCATGGAAATCGGCATGCCTTCAGATATTAAATTAGTAGATCCTCCTTGTTTAAGGTTGATCGATACGCGCATACGTTACGGAAAATTACACTTTATTTTATATTTTCGTTCTTGGGACCTCTGGGGCGGTTTTCCTTCTAATCTCGGAGGGCTGCAATTGGTCAAGCAGTATATGGCAGAAGAAATCGGTGTTGAAGACGGTGAGATAGTTGCAGTCAGTAAGGGGCTGCATCTTTATGATTATAGTTGGGATTTAGCAAAGTTACGCACGAATAAGCCGAATCCAAAGGCATTGAAAAATATCGGAGGTAGCTAATGGGCAACGACTATAAAGGTAAGGACCGCAGGCAATTTATGAGACTGGAATACGCCACACCTCTGGCATTTAAGATCTGCAAGAAAAAGACTCTTTCCAGGATACTTGAAGGCTATACCGCTAATATCAGTCAGACGGGGATCCTTTGTAGTATTGGAGAAAAAGTTTCTAAAGGGGATATTCTCTGGCTTTCTTTCGATAAAGGCGTCTTAAGCATGTGTGAAGAAATTGAACGCAGAAGCCTGATTTATCAAAATGGCATTATTGGTAAGGTAGTGCGCATAGAGCCTAAAGGGAGTAAGACTTTTAGTGTTGGCATTCAGTTTATTACCCGTGAGGAAAAAAATTTATCACATATTTTTCCGAAAATTAATTTTATGAAAGAGCAGGTTCAGGTTTGAAGGCAAAAAAGTTTAATCTGGCGGTTCTAGGTGATGGCGGTTGGGGGACAACCTTAGCGGTTTTACTTGAGCGTAAAGGTTTCTCTGTTACTTTATGGAGCGCGTTTAAAGATTACGCGGCCTATCTTAATAAACACAGAGAGAACAAAAAATTTTTACCGGGGATAAAAATTCCTAGGAATATTAGGATTACCGATGACTTGCATTCTGCTGTTTCTGGGAAAGAGCTGGTAGTATTAGCTATTCCTTCGCAGTTTATGCGCAGGGTATTAAAGGAGCTGAAGAAAAATTCATTCCCTCGACAGGCAATTTATTGTAGCGTTGCAAAAGGCATAGAGATCGGTTCTTTAAAAAGAATGTCAGAAATTATTGCGCAGGAACTAAAATGTAAAAAAATCGCTGTGCTATCCGGGCCGACAATTGCCCAGGAGGTAGCCTGCGGAATACCGACAACTGCGGTGATTGCTGCGCAGAATAAAAAAATCCGTCAGACCATGCAGGATATTTTTATGACGGAAAGATTCAGGATATATACCAATAATGATGTCATCGGAACTGAGTTAGGTGGAAGTTTAAAAAATATTATCGCCATTGCCTGTGGAGTTTCTGACGGGCTTGGGTTTGGCACAAATACAAAGGCAGCACTTTTATCGCGCGGATTGGCGGAGATATCTAGGCTAGGTAGGGCCATGGGGGCAAGGGGTGCTACTTTTAGCGGAATTAGCGGGTTAGGCGATCTGGTTACTACTTGTATTAGCCAACAGAGCCGGAATAGATTTGTCGGAGAACAGATCGGTAAAGGTAAATCACTGCTTGAGATTCAAGGCAAAATGCAGATGGTTGCAGAGGGTGTGCCGACGACTAAATCAGCTTATGCCTTAAGCTTAAAATATAAAGTAGAGTTGCCGATTATTCGAGAAGTCTATAACCTTCTTTATAAAAATAAGGATCCCAAAAAAGCAGTCAGGGATCTGATGACTCGGCAGAAGAAGGAAGAGTAAATAGTAGGAGGCACTTCGTCTGCCTGCCGCAGACGCAGTGCCGTTTTTCCTGAACCGAGAGCATGAAAAACGGGGCGTGGCTCAGTTTGGCTAGAGCGCTTGAATGAGGTTAAAGCGGTCACAGGTTCAAGTCCTGTCGCCCCGACCAAATTGTTTATTAACACCCGGCCTTTTCTATGAAGGCACCCAAACCTATTGGATGGTTTGGTGCCCCGCTTTCTGCGGGGTGTGCATCTCTATGT
>JAQUNE010000009.1 GCA_028717765.1 Candidatus Omnitrophota bacterium
AAATATCGCCCTACCGATCCTAAGCATATTAGCGCCTTCTTCTAGCGCAATTTCAAAATCATCTGTCATGCCCATGGATAAAGTTTGTAGCGCTTGCGGTGTTGTGTGTGCGGCGTTAATATTATCTAATAACTCTTTTAGTTGACTAAAATAAGGTCGCGCTTTTTCTGAATTATCAACCAAAGGTGCGATTGTCATTAATCCTTGAATCTTGATATTTTTTAAAGCGCTAATTTCCTTAATTACCTCTGTTGCTTCCTCTGGCTTAAGGCCGGATTTAGCCTCCTCAGGAGATGTTTTTACTTCGATTAGAATATCCTGGACTTTATTAATCTTCGCTGCCTGCTTATCAATCTCCCGCGCTAAACGCGGGCTGTCTACGGAATGGATCAAATCAAAAATCTTAACTGCGTCTCTGGCTTTATTAGTCTGCAGATGGCCAATCAGGTGCCATTTTATACGTACCGCGTACGGCGTACCGAGTACAGAGCTATATTTAATTAATGCTTCCTGAACCTTATTTTCGCCAATATCGGTTATGCCCGCGTCGACAACTTCTTTTATCTGCTCAAGCGTGCGATTCTTACTCACTGCAACCAGAGCTATCAAGGCAGGATCACGCTTGATTTTGGCACAAATCAGCGCGATTTTTTCTTTAATTAGGGAAATATTGTTTTTGATCATTATCGTATAAAAACAATATTATTACAACCGAGTTGTTCACGAATTAAACACCCCGCTACACCAGGTACCACAAGACGAAGGAGTGAATCTCGACAAACAACTCGTATTATAAGCCAATGCCCCTGGTACTCCAACATATTTACAAGGTGCAAGCACATTAGAACCTTCTGTTTCTCTAAATAAAATCTTAAGACCTGGACGTAACCATTTTTTCTTTTTTTTCATTAACTTTCCCCCTTCCATCAAAAAATAGCTAAAAATACTCCTGGTAAACTTCCCTTACCCGGGTAATCGCTTTTTTTATAGGATTTTGCGCGGGGTCTTTTAAATGCACGAATTGCGGCTGCTCATCATCATGTAAGGCATGGCAAATCATTCCCAAAGCTGTTAAATAAGCTAAATATTTGTGCCCGGAAAGAAATTCTTCTTTATTAATAAAAACATTCAGGTCCGGTTGATTGACCTTGCCTAATTTTACCGGGACCCCCAGGCTTCCTTCGAGCATCTCGAGAAAACCTTCCAAGAGGACTGCTCGCCCGCAAACTACAAAATTATCTATTTCATTTAATGCTGCATGTTTTTCTACTACCTCTTTAATCTTTTCGCAAATAGCCTTTGTCTGGGTAGTAGCTGTTTGCGCAGCTAACCTTTGCTTGATCGGTTTATAAACCTTATCTTTTTTTACCAAAATTTCCTTTTCTTGCGGCAACTGTTCGTAATCTCCGACGCTGGCATAGGACCTTTTTACATCTTCTGCCAAATCAAAAGAAATACCAAGTTCGCGCGAGATTGCCTGCGTAATCGTATCGCCGCCCATGCGCAGGACCTCAATTGTCCTTACCATCCCGTCTTTATAAATAATAATCTCCGTATTATCGCTTCCGATATCACAAAGCACATTTAAGCCATTTTTAAAATCCTTGTTAAATACGGCGTAAGCCGTAGAGATCCCGGATAAAAATAAATCTTTTAACTCATATCCAGCCTGATTAATTACCCGGCTAAAACTTTGTATTGAAGAAACTTTCGCACAAACCAGGTATAGATCCACCTCTAACTTATGGCTGTAAAGTCCGAGCGGATTGCCAATATTACTTTTAGAATCGATAGAATAGCCGTAGGGGATCTGATGGATAATCTCTTCATCAAGGCTTGAGCCAAGGACCCTGGCTTGTTCATTTACTTTCTGCAGGTCAGAGACCGTAATTACCTTATTGCCTCTTTCAGCTAACGGGATGATCGCATGCGCATGCTTGGTCAACACATCCTGGCCGGAAACATTCATATAAAGCGTTTTGATCTTAACCTCGGATTTAACTCTAAGATTTTTCAAAAGGCGGTTAATACATCCGATTAATTCTATCGAATCGACTATCGAGCCCTCTTTAACTCCTTTAGAAATTTCTGTCTCGAAAAAGATATCCGTGAGGCGCCCTTTTTTTATCCTGGCGATTGCCGCAACCAGCTTGCTTGAACCGATATCCAGTGCACAAATATAGTTATTTAGCATCGCGGTATTTTATTACAGGCTCCTTAAACCTTAAATCAATATAATTGATTTGTGTGTTTTTTTCCTTCATCTGAACCAATAAACTTTCCAAAATATCTATCCTGTCCTTAAGATAGTCAGTGCCGATTTTCACTTCAAAACTAGATGCCTCTTTTGTTATCGGCGTGATCGTTGATTTAGCCAAAATAAAAAATGTTTCTGCCGGGTGGGTTAGGTTGATGGTCTGTAGTTTGTATCCCCTTAAGGCATGGCTTTTGTTAATCTCTTTAATTATATCCAAAGCGAAGTTTAATTCCCTGATATTATAGGCCCTGCCTGTCTTGGGGCCAAAAATTTTTGTTTCCAATCCAACAATCACCGGCAGTTGTACCGGGTCAAAATCCTGCGGCAGGTCAAATAACACCCCTTCATCATCCACGCAATAATATCTGTATAATTTTACTATTCCCAGGGGCTGACGTTTAAAAAATTCAACTGATAAAGCATCCGGCAGAACCCTGATCAGCCTGATTGATTTAAATGTTGGGTAGAATTCTTTTAAATTTCTCGACGCCTGATCCAGATCCAAATCAAAGATGTTACGGCCCTTTAAATAAGAAAGGTCAATTGAGCCATTGCCCTTAATGATCACCTGCCTGATCTTAAAACAATCCAGATTTTTTATTGCCTTACCTAAAGATAAACAACCTAAAACCAATAAACCAAGAACAATGATTACGACAACTACGTTAAGCGAAAATCCGCGCTTCTTATTCTTTGGCCGCGGTAGATCAAGCTTATATCTTGTCATGCGCAAGCCTAATTAATTCTAAACATAGTTGCCCGAATTCTATTCCTGCAACCTTTGCTGCTTTTGGATATAGGCTGGTCCGGGTAAATCCCGGAATAGTATTGGCCTCTAAAATAAAGGGCACGTTTTCTTGGTTAAGGATGATATCGATGCGGGAATAGGCATAACAGCCCAAAAGATGGTGCACCTTCAAAGCAGCAGCCTCTATTTTGCTGGCGATCTCCTGCGA
The DNA here is from genome assembly GCA_028717765.1 of Candidatus Omnitrophota bacterium. The sequence goes on from JAQUNE010000009.1 coordinate 3,214, forward strand.
CAATTGTGCTGGAACGATATATTCTGTCAAACCAGCGCTATATTTGGCTTCATAATCAAAAAAACGTTTTTTCGGAACGATCTCAATTGCCGGGAGTGCGCGATTATCTAAAATACCTACAGTCAGCTCTCTTCCCTTAATATATTCTTCGATGAGCACCTTATCGTCAAATTCAAAAGCCAATTTGATCGCATTCGCCAGATCATTTTTTGTATCCACGATTGACAAACCAATACTAGAACCCTGCATTGCCGGTTTAACCACCAGAGGAAAAATGAGCTCGCTGTTAATAATTGAATCTTTTTGATAGGATTTTTTTTCCATGGTTTGGAAACGTGGCACAGATAATCCGTAAACCTCCAGGATCTTACGCGAGGAAATCTTATCCATTGCCAGCCTACTGGCAAATTTCCCCGAGCCTGTATAAGGAATACCCAATTCTTCTAAAATCGCCTGCATCTGGCCATCCTCTCCGAACCTGCCGTGCAGGGTTAAAAATGCACAATCTATGCCGCGCGATGTAATTAAATTAATATTCTCCTGGGAATTGTCTGTCTGAATATCAATATCAACCACATCAAGATTAAGCGCTTTTAAGCTTTCCAATACCGCTTTTCCTGATTTAAGCGAAATCTCCCTCTCTGCAGAAGGCCCTCCCATTAAAACGCCGATCTTGCCAAATCCGTTTTGCGTTTTTCGTTTTGCGTTTTGCGTTTTGTTTATTTCCATATTCTTACTTCTGGCTGTAAATCTATATTACATTTCTTTTTTACTTCTTTTTTAATTAAGCCCATTAACTTCAAAACATCTGCGGCTTTTGCGCCGTCCTGATTCAAAATAAAGTTCCCGTGCTTTAAAGAAACTACTGCCCCGCCGGATTTTCTCCCCTTTAAACCACAGGAATCAATCAATTTACCCGCGGAATTTCCCTCCGGGTTCTTAAAAACGCAACCACAGGAAGGCCGGGAAAAATCCTGTACCTGCATCTTGCGTTGCTGATAATCTTTTATCCTCTGCGCGATGAGTTCCCGGCTTTCTTTTACCAATTTAAATTTCGCGCTTAAAATGATATATTTTTCCAGACAGCTCTTGCGGTATGAAAAACTTAAATCATCCTTTGAGAGAACTACTCTTCTTCCATTATAATCCAAGAGGTCAACTTTTTCAACTAATTCTCCTATAGAGTGCCCCCAAGCTCCTGCGTTCATGATTAATGCCCCGCCCACTGTCCCGGGAATACCGGTCAAAAATTCTACCCCTGCTAAGCTGTGGTCTCTGGCAAAAACAAGTAAGCTGCCTAAAAATGCCCCTGAGCCGGATTCAATATAATTATCTTTTACGCTGATTTTTCGGAAGTAAGAAGAATTTAAATGGATTACCGCCCCCTCTACCCCCTTATCACTGGCTAAAATATTACTCCCTGCCCCAATCATAAAAACAGGTATTTTATTCTTTTTTAAAGAAGAAACTAATGATTTTAAATCCGTGATATTTTTCGGTTCGAAAAATAATTTTGCCGGACCGCCAATGCGATAATTCGTGTGGAGCTTTAGCGGCTGCGCGAATTTAACTTTTCCCTTTAAGAGCTTCTGCCAATTCGTCATTGATCTTTGTAATATCCCCGGCACCTAAAGTAATCACCAGGTCGCCTGGCTTAATCTTCTCTAAAATATAGCGCACAATCTCTTCTTTTTTTAAGTAGTCTACCTGCTTTTGCGGAGAATGATCCTTGATTTTACGGTAGAGAAACGTATTGTCCACGCCCGCTAAGACCGGCTCTCCTGCAGAATATATATCTGTGAGTACTAATTTATCCACTAAATCGAAACTCCCGGCAAAATCATCGGCTAAATTTAGCGTCCGGCTGTAACGATGCGGCTGAAAAATAGCAATCAAGCGGCTGTATTTTAAATTCTGCACCGCAGAAAGTGTAGCCTTAATTTCCGTAGGATGATGCGCGTAATCATCGATCAAAAGGTATTTTTCATCCTTAAACTTTATTTCCAGCCTGCGTTTAGCGCCCTGGTAACCTGCAAGTATTTTTTTGGTAATCTCCAAATTGATCTTTAATTCCAAACTTAAAGCAATTACTGAAAGGGCATTGGAAATATTGTGCCTACCTCCTAAAGCAAGATAAAAATGGCCAATGGGCTTATCTCTAAAGATCACGTCAAATTCCGAACTCAGGTCTTTTGTGGTGATGTTTTTCGGATAGATATCCGCATCTTGATTCAATCCGAAAAACAGGTATCTGTTTTTGTAATCTTTGAGAATAGTTTTTAAATTCGTGTCATCTGCGCAACAAAAAACACAGCCATCTGCTTGTGTTTGGTGCAAAAAATCACGATAGGCTAAAAGCGCATTCTCAAAATTCTTGTAATAATCCAGGTGTTCCCGGTCAATATTGGTAACAATCGAATATTTTGGATGATAATAAAGAAAGGAACCGTCGGATTCATCGGCTTCGGCTACGAAGAATTTTCCGCTACCCAGACAGGCATTAGAATTAATATTCTTTACGATACCACCTACTGCTACCGTAGGAGAAAGGCCCGCCTCTAATAAAAGATAGGCAACCAAAGAAGTAGTCGTAGTCTTTCCATGGCTTCCGGTAACCGCGATTACCAGCTTATCTTTCATTAATTCGGCAAGCGCCTGGGCCCTTTTAATAATTGAGATCCCGCGGGTTTTTGCCTCAATGATCTCCGGATTATTTTCCTTGACCGCGGAAGAATAAATTACCAGATCAGCACCTTGGATATTCTGCGCAGCATGCCCGATAAAGATCGCAGCACCCATTTTTTTTAAATCCTGTGTTGCCTTGCTTTCTTTTATATCCGAACCGCTCACAGTCTGCCTGCAAGACAAAAGCAGTTGCGCAATTGCGCTCATTCCGATACCGCCAATACCGACTAAATGATAATGCATATTTTTTAACAACTAGTTAAAGAGATCACTTCTTTGGCCAATAAATCATTGGAACGATCCATAGAAAAACTACTAAATCCTGCACGCATTTTTTCTAATTCTTTATCATTATACAACAATGCCTCTAAGTTAATTTTTAGCTCATCCGTATCCAGCTGCGCATCATCAATTACCAATGCCGCGCCATTTTTTTTCAGGACTTGCGCATTCTTGGCCTGATGTTTATACGCATATGGATAAGGGACAATTATCGCCGGAATTTTAAAAAAAGCTATTTCTGAAATGCTGGTTGCGCCTGCGCGGGAAATAATTAGGTCTGCCGCGCTATAAGCATATTGCATCTCTTTTAAAAAAATAAAAACTTTTGCATCAATACCAAGTTTCATATACTCTTCTCTTAAAAAATTAAAATCACTCTCCCCTGCGAGATGAACCACCTGAAGATTGTTTCTTACGCTGATCGCGGATAAAGCCTTTACCAAGGCTAAATTTATCCTATGGCTAGACTGGCTTCCCCCCATTATAAGAATTGTGAATTTGCTACGGTTTAAGCCAAAAAAATCCCGTGCCTTGCCTTTTTCAACCTGAAAAATCTCTTTTCTCAGAGGATTCCCCGTGAAAACTATTTTTTTTTGGTTTACCTTTAAAAATTTTCTTGTTTCCTGAAAAGAAATCGCGATTCTGTCTACCAGATGTGCCAAGAATCTATTTGCCCTCCCGGGAAAAACATTCTGCTCATGGATCAAGGTAGTGATGCGTAAAAACCAAGCCAAGCTAACACATGGCAAGCTCGCTAAACTGCCAAACCCAACTACAATATCAGGATCAAACTTCAGTAGTAAACCCATACTCTTAAAGGTTGCCCGAAAAAAATTTAATCCAGCAGAAAGATTTTTCAGATTTAACCTGGGGCTAATTGAAGAAATCCCCAGATAAGACACTTTAACTCCCAATTCATCTGTATTAAGGTTAATATTTTTCTTTGGTAAAACTAAAAGTACTTCTAATTCATTAACCTTCTCTTTTAAAGCAGCTAAAAAACCTAAAGCAGGAAAAATATGGCCGCCGCTAGAACCTGTAGTAACTAAAACTTTCATGGATATTCTCCGGTGCGCGCGATATTGAGGAGTATCCCTACGCTTACCATATCAAAAATAAAAGAAGAACCTCCATAGCTAATAAAAGGAAGTGGCAAACCCTTAGTCGGCAGGACTCCGCAGGAAACACCGATATTTACCATCGCTTTAAACGTAATCATTAATACCAACCCCAGGCTTAAGAAATAACTGAATTTATTCGGGGCATGTTTGATAATTTTAAGGCACTGCTGAATGAACATGATAAATAACACGATTACTCCTAAGGTCCCTAATAACCCTAGTTCCTCTGCGATGATCGAAAAAATAAAATCCGTATGCGCTGCCGGAAGATAAAATAATTTCTGCCTGGAATGCCCCAGCCCCACCCCAAAAAGGCCTCCTGACCCAATAGCGATCTGGGATTGAATGATCTGAAAACCGCTTCCTTTCGGATCCAGCCAGGGATTTAAGAATGCCAAAATACGCGACTTCCTATAAGAAACATGAAAGATTAAAAAATAAAGTGCGGGTAAACCCAACAAGAATAAAGAAAATAAATAATGTATCCTGGTCCCTGCGACAAAAAGCATAATCACCACAACCAAAGCAATAGCCAAAGTAGTCCCTAAATCAGGTTCGACAAGGATTAATAATGCTGTAATGCCTAAGACTACCATCGGAGGCATAAATCCGCTCCAGAAATTTTTAATTAACTTGCCCTTACGGCTGATAAAATCAGCAGTATAGATGATCACTGCCAAGGCTGCCAGACCAGAAGGCTGGAAACTTATAAATTTAAACCTGAACCAGCGCCTTGCTCCAGAAACTTCACGACCTATCCCAGGGATCAAGACTAAAAGCAATAAAAAAATGGAAAAAATCAACAATGGCTTAGCATAGCGCGCGAATTTTTTGTAATCATAATTCATTACCCAATAGGTAAGCAAAATTCCGATGACTAAGAATAAAAAATGCCTTTTTAAGAAAAAGGCGCCATCTTTATACCTCTCCCAGGCATAAATATTAGAGGCGCTATAAATCATGACTATCCCGATACAGATTAGGATCACGGTAATCGCAAATAAGTTTATACGGATATCGCGTAAAACCATTTTAATTCTTCTGCCCTTTTAAATTTAAAACTGCCTTTTTAAAGGCTCTACCCCTGGCTTCATAATCGGAAAACATATCGAAGCTTGAACACATTGGTGAAAGTAGCACACAATCGCCTGCCTTTGCTTTTTTAAAAGCCAGGCTTACCGCATCATCCAAAGATCCGGCCTCACTGATTGATAAAGAAGTACCAATGGCAGCTTTGATTTTATTTTTCGCTTCTCCGATTAAAACTACTTCTTTTACTTTATCACGCGCCAAATCCAAAATTTCACTGTAATCTAACCCTTTGTCTTTGCCGCCGGCAATGAGAACTATTGGGCTAGAGATGTTTTCTAATGCCCAGATCGCAGAATCCACGGTCGTGGCCTTTGAATCGTTAATGAATTTTACCTGGTTAATCTGGGCGACATATTCCAGGCGATGCTCAACTCCGCTAAATTGCGCGAATACCTGCAAAGAAAACTCCTGGTCAATACCTAAAATTTTCCCTACCTCTATAACCGCAGCCTGATTAGGATTTAATCCTTTAGATTTAGAAAAATACACCACCTGCGCTTTTGCCTCTTTTGCCAATTCTTTTGAAACCGGGCAATCGGCATTTAAAATCAGAAAATCACTGCTCTCTTGATTCATAAAGATGCGTTTTTTTGCCTCCAGATATTCCTGCATATCTTTATATCTATCTAAATGATTCTTGGTGAAATTTAGGATCAGGGAAATTTTCGGCTTAAAATCCCTTATTCTTTCCAGTTGAAAAGAGCTAATTTCCAAAGAGACAAAATCTCCTGCTTGCATTTTGCTGACTTCTGCACTAAAGGGCCTGCCGATATTCCCGCAGACGAAAACATTCTTCTGAGCGGCCTTTAAAATTTTCCCGATTAAAGTAGTAACTGTAGTCTTGCCATTAGATCCGGTAACGGCAATAATGGTAGCCGGGCATAAAATACTGGCGACCTCTATTTCGCTAATTACCGGGATGGCCGACTCTTGCGCCCAAACTACTGCCGGGCTGGCATTAGGGACTCCGGGAGAAATTACTATTAGCTCGCGGCCTTTAATAAAATCAGGGCTGTGTTTACCCAGCTCAACTTTAATTTCTTTTGAGATGAGCTTGCTGGAATTTTGGCGGGTAAGTGTATTATCCTGGCTATCCGTAACGCTTACTTGCGCCCCAAGGCCAAAAAGCAAATTTGCGCATTCTAAGCCCGATCGCGCCAGGCCGACGATCGTAATTTTTTTATTCTTAAAATAATCTATGTTTCTCATTGTCACTTAGCGAATTTTTAGGGTCACTATAGTAAGTAATGCTAACAAACTTGCCACGATCCAAAACCTCACAATCACCTTATTCTCCTTCCATCCTAAGAACTGAAAGTGGTGATGCAGCGGGGCAATTTTAAAGATGCGTTTCTTCCTGAAGCGAAAAGACGCTACCTGTAAAATCACTGATAAGGCTTCTAAAACAAAAATCCCTCCGACAATTACTAAGAGTAATTCCTTTTTAATAAAAACAGCTACTGCGCCCAAAGCCCCGCCGAGGGCCAATGAACCGACATCGCCCATAAAGATGGTTGCCGGATGGCAGTTAAACCAGAGAAAACCTAACCCCGCTCCCAGGATACTTGCACAAAATACGGTAAGCTCTCCGCTGCCCCGGATATAGGGTATAAGCAAATAATCGCTGAACTTAACATTGCCTGAAACATAGCTTAAGATACTAAAAGCTATCGCTGCCATAATTACGCAGCCAATAGCCAATCCATCTAAACCGTCAGTAAGATTTACCGCATTGGACGTTCCGGTAATTACCAAAATTACGAAAAGAATATAACACATCCCTAATTCTATTGAGACGTCTTTCAAGAATGGCACGTCTAATTTTGTGTTATAGGGCGGATGCAGGAAAAGCATGATGCCTAAAATAAGCCCGAGAATAATCTGGCTGGTAAATTTTGCCGTAGCGGTTAAGCCTTTTGACCTTTTCTTTGTTTGTTTCAAATAATCATCCATGAAACCGGTGAGACCCAACCAGACCGTCACGAATACCGCCATGAGAATAAAGCGGTTAGTCAGGTCCGCCCAGAGTAAAGTTGCAGATAATACCGCCGCCAAAATCAGTATCCCCCCCATCGTCGGGGTATCCTGTTTATCACGGTGCAGCTCGTGCAATCTGACGCTATCTTCTTTACGGATGTTTTCTCCGATTTTTAGTTCCTTCAACCTTCTGATCAATACTGGCCCGAAAATCAGGCTGATAAGAAAAGCGGTTAAAGCTGCCATTGCCGCACGGAAAGTAATATAACGGAAAATATTAAGCGTGGAAAATATATCGTGTAAGGGATAAAGCAGATTGTAAAGCATGTTTTATTTAAAGACCTGTTCCATTTGCATTAAACGCGAACCCTTGACTAAAATGACGTCTTCTTTTTTTGGAGATATTCTCTTGAATAAAATTTCCCGTGCCTCTCTGCTGGATTCGCAGGCAAAAATTGACTGGTCATCTAAACCAAAATCTTTTGCGCAAGTACCGGTAATCCGGGAAAGTTTTCCCACAGAAATAAAAGTATCACAAATATTGGCTATGTCTTTACCGACATTGCGATGAAAAAGTTCTTCATCCTCTCCCAGCTCGAGCATATCCCCCATCACTACGATCTTTCTCCCCTTGATCTTTAAATTGGCCAATGTATCAAGTGCCTGGCCCAAAGAAAGAGGGTTTGAATTATAGGTATCATCGATAAAACGGATATCATTAAGGCTGATAAAATTCAACCTACTCTTGGGAAAAACAAAATTACGCAGCCTCAGAGCAATCTGGCGATAGCCTACGCCAAAAATACGCGCTAGGCTAATTGCCCCTAAGGCATTATAAATATTATGCCTGCCTAAAGTATGCAAATTAAAATCATATTTTTGATTTACCCGGAAACTTAACCCCTCTTCCAAAAGCCTGATATTATCGGCAAAAAAATCAGTATGATTTTTCAAACCAAAACCTAGGAGAAAAAGGTTTTTTTGCTTTCTCGCTACTTTTTTACTGAAATAAGTATCATCAGCGTTTAGGAGCGCAATCGAGGGATGTTTTAATTTTCTTAACAAAGCGCTCTTTTCTTGAAAAACACCTTTTAGGCTTCCAAAGTATTTAAGATGCGCCGGGCCGATATTGGTAATCACGGCAATATTAGGACGGCAGATTTCAGCCAGATACCCTACTTCTCCAAAATGATTGGTGCCGATCTCTAAAACCGCAATATCGTGTTCGGACTTTAAATTTAATAAAGTTAAAGGTAGGCCAATGTGATTGTTCTGCGTGCCTGTATTCTTAAGCACATTATAACTCCCGGAGAGCACACGGGCAATCATTTCCTTAGTCGTGGTCTTACCATTTGAACCTGTAATAGCAATTACCGGGATCTTAAACCTTTCCCGATGGAACCTGGCAATTGCACCCAAGGCCTTAATCGTATCCTTGACTTCCAGGATTACTACCCTGTCCGGGAGAACCGATAGCTTGTGCCCAGCCTGTTGGATAATACAGGCAGCGCCTTTTTTTATTGCCTGAGGAATAAAATCATGGCCGTCAAATTTTTCTCCTTTTATGGCAATAAAAATTTCACCTTTTTTAACCTTCCGGGAATCAAGCGAAACCCCTTTAAAAAAAGCACTTCTCGGCCCAGAAATCAATTTTGCCTTTGTTTCCCGGATTAACTCATTACATTTAAACATTCCGTGACTACCTCCCGGTCGTCAAAATGAATGGTTTGATCTTTAAAGATCTGATAATTTTCATGGCCCTTTCCAGCGATAAGCACGATATCGCCCGGTGCGGCTATTGATAAAGCTTTTTTTATTGCTTCTTTTCTTCCAGGAATAATACAATAATTATCTTTGTGGATGCCCCGTACAATATCCTTGATAATCCCATCCGGATCTTCGCTGCGGGGATTGTCACTTGTAATAATAGCGTAATCTGCCAATTCTGTCACTACTTTTCCCATTTTCGGCCTTTTACCTTTATCGCGCTCTCCTCCGCAGCCAAAAACAACAATTAGTTTCTGAGAAGAAATTTGTTTTAAACTTAAGATAACATTTTTCAGAGCGTCATCAGTATGCGCGTAATCAACATATATTGCGTAATCTTTCCGGGAATCTACCCGCTCCAATCTTCCGGGAACCCCGGGAAATCTTTCGATTGCATTTCTGATAACCTGCGGATCGATCCCTTCTTGGTTGGCCCAAGAAACCGCAGCCAGGATATTAAGAACATTATGCCTTCCAATAAGTTTGGTTTTAATCTTTTCTTTCATTTGTGGGCCGGATAAAGTAAATTCCGATTCCTTGATACCTAATTTTAGATCCTGCGCCATATAATCAGATTTATTTTCTATTCCATAGGTAATTATTTTTTCCGATACCTCTTCTTTGATCCTTCTGCCAAAGGCGTCATCATTATTGATGATCTTTATTGCCGAAGGGCTACAATCCTTAAAAAGCCTGCTCTTTGCCGAAAAATACTCCTCCATAGTCAGGTGATAATCCAGGTGGTCTTGCGTAAGATTGGTAAAAATCGCGGATTGGAATTTTATTCCCGCTGTCCTTTCTTGTGCCAGTGCGTGCGAAGAAACTTCCATAATCGCATATTCTACCCCCTCCTGGCCCATCTCATAAAAAAGTAATTGTAGTTCCAGCGGCCCAGGAGTGGTATTTTTAGCCGGAATAATTTTGTTTTTAAAACGGTAATTGATCGTGCCGATTACTGCCGGATGAATCTGGTTTGCCTTTAAAATTGCCTCAAGAAGGTATGTGACGGTAGTTTTGCCGTTGGTGCCGGTAATACCGATTACTTTCATTTTTCCAGATGGATGCCCGTAAAATTGCGCAGCTAATTTCGCCAGAGCTTTACGCGCATCTTTAACTTCGATAAAACAAGTCTTTTCTGACACCTGACACCCGGCACCTGGCACCTGGGCTACAATACAATTTGCTCCATTTTTTATGGCTTCTTCAATAAACTTATTCCCGTCATCTTTATTGCCCTTAATTGCTACAAAAAGATACCCCGGCTTAATTCCTTTGGAATTACAAGCAATACCTTTGACCTCAAAATCTTCCTTTATTTTTAAAGGCCGCAGAATATCCAATGATTTAATCAGCGATTTGATTTTCATTTACAGAAACTGTCTCCTGTTGTGACTGCTGGATCCTTAAATACTTTAATGTATCCGCCGCGACATTTTTAAATACCGGCGCGGAAACCACCCCTCCAAAATAATAAGGATGCGGCTGGTCAACGATCACGGCAATCGCTATTTTTGGGTCTTCTGCCGGGGCAAAGCCGATAAAAGAAGCGACAAATTTAGCATGGGAATACGTGCCGTTAGGCTCTAATTTTTGCGCAGTGCCGGTCTTGCCGGCGGCACTAAAGCCCGGGACTTTCGCCATTTTTCCCGTACCTTCTTCAATTACTCCCACGAGTATTTTTTTTACCCTCTCCGCGGTATCCAAAGAAATTACCTTGCGGATCATTTGGGGAGAATATTTTTTGATTATCTCGCCTTCTTTATCGCGCACTTCTTTAACCAGATAAGGCTTCATTAATTGTCCGCCGTTAGCGATTACGGAAATTGCATCAACTAATTGTATGGCTGTTACCCCCACCTCCTGGCCCATCGGTACGCAAACAATAGAAATCTTCGACCAGAAGCGCGGCTCCCTGGTTAAGCCATTGGTTTCTCCCGGTAGGTCAATTCCGGTTTTTGTACCAAACCCAAAAAGCCTGATATAGCGGTAAAGTAGATTTGGGCCCAAAAGCTGGGCAACCTTGGAAGTGCCGATATTGCTCGATTGCTCGATAACTTCCCTAAAGGTGAGTGTGCCGTGAGCCTGGTGGTCGTGGAGTGTGTGGCTAAAAAATTTATAAGAGCCGTTTTCGCAGAAAAATTTATCCTGTTCATTGACTTTATTCTCTTCTAAGGCAGCTGAAGCAGTGACGATTTTAAATACCGATCCGGGTTCAAATAAATCGGCGATCGCGCGGTCGCGCCTTTGTTCAAGGTCAGCCTTGGTATATTCGTTTAAATCAAAGGTTGGACGATTTGCAAATGCAAGCACCGCTCCGGTATGCGGATCCATCACGATTATGCTCGCAGCCCTGGCATGGTTGGCTTTATAGGCTTTATCTAATTCTCTTTCCGCGATATATTGGATTACCTCGTCGATAGTTAAGACTACATCATAACCATCCCTGGGCGAAACCATCTTTTCCTGAAGATCGAGTTTCTTTTGCCTGGCATCCCGTAAAACTTGCGCCCAACCAGCTTCCCCTTTAAGATATTTATCATACCACAACTCAATACCATCGAGCCCTGCATTATCCAGCCCGGCAAATCCAATTAAATGGCTGGCAAGATAACCATTATGATAAGAACGCCTGGTTTCCTTAAGAAAACCAATACCTTTTAAATTCAGTTTCTTAATTGCCTCACTTTGGGGCGTACTTACTTTTCGCGCCAACCAGACAAAGGATTTATTGCGAGATAATCTATCCTTTAAAAAAGTACTATCCAGATTTAATATCGGGCCAACCTGCCTGATGATGGCTTCTTTATCGCTGTCGCGGATTTCATTGGGGCTGGCAAAAACCGAATCTACTGCCAGATTGATTGCAAGAGGTTTTAGGTTAGTATCAAAGATTGTTCCTCGGCGAGCCTCCAACTCCACAAAGAAGTTATGTTGCCTCTTTGCTAAGCCTGAAAGGTAGTTGGAACGGAAAAACTGGATAAAAAGTAGGCGGGCAACACAAAAGAGAAAAAAAATGAAAAAAAATAAGAATACCGCTTTGATCCTGCGGCGATAGTTACTTATATACACGCTGATTATAAAAAATTTAATGACGGGCCTCTTGCTTTAATAAAAGCAAGCGCCGATCATGGATGGATTAACTCTTAAGGATTAATTGTTTTTGCCTGTGCCTCGCGCTTAATACTAAAGATGCGCGCAATCAAATTCTCTTTTTTAGGTGCGCGTAAATTGACCTTAAGATTCTCTAAAGGATACGCTAATTTCACCAATTGGAAATTAGCAGGAATTTCGTAATCCTGGTTCTGTGAAAGCTTGGTTCCGATACGTACCAAAGAGGCATTTGATTCTATATTGTATCTTAAGAAGGTATTCTTATCAAGTAATTCCTGGAACATTGACTGCCTCTTCTGGGCTAAATAGGCAAGCCGGAAAATCTCAGACTGTTGATAAACGTAAAGGACAGAAAAGAATGTAGTAAAAATACAAAAAGATACAAACTTTGAGAGCTTCATCCTTTAGACCCTTTCTCCCACGCGCAATTTTGCACTTCGGCTTGAAGGATTTTCTGCAATTTCATCCTCTTTTGGCGTCAGTGGCTTAGGTGTAATAATTTTGATTACTCCGGCCGAGGCGAATCCTCGAAAACTAAATTTTACGATCCGATCTTCCAGTGAATGAAAAGAAATTACACAGATCCTGGCTTTCTTATTTAATAAACCGACGGTCTTTTCTAATGCTGCCTGCAATGTTTCTAACTCGCGGTTTACGGCAATGCGCACCGCCTGAAAAGTCCGTGTTGCAGGATGTATCCGGTAATAACGATGCTTATATGGTAGTGCCCTAATCACTACTTCGGATAATTCCCGGGTTGTAGAGATCGGATGCTTCTGCCTTTCTCTTACTAAATACCTGGCGATACGATTATGCCATCTCTCTTCTCCGAAATTACGCAGTAACGTGGAGATCTCCTCTTCATTAAGGTTATTTACCAGGTCATAGGCAGAGATATAACTATTCCTGTCTAAGCGCATATCCAAAGGCCCCTCGTTTTGGAAACTAAATCCGCGTTCGGGATCCTCTAACTGTAAAGAAGAAACTCCTAGGTCAAAAATGATCGCGTCAACTTTTTTTACCTTGAGGCTCCCAAGGATCTTGTCAATATCCACGAAGTTGCCATAAACAAATTCGGTAGAATTCTTAAATGCGCTTAACCTCTCTTTGGCAATTTTTAAACCCTCACTATCGCGGTCAATACCTATCAACTTGCCTCCAGGAGAAATTTTTTCCAGTATTGCTAAGCTATGCCCTCCGGTACCTAACGTCGCATCCACCACTACTTTACCCGGGGCTAAATTTAAATAATCTATTGACTCCCGTAACATTACCGGGATATGATATTTTGTTTGAAGCATCAGACATCCATCAACTTTTCGGCAATCTCCTCAAAGGACTGCCGGGAATTTCCGTAAAACTCCCCCCATTTGTCGCGTGCCCAAATTTCAACTCTATTAGAAACGCCAACAACCATTACTTCTTTCTTGATCTGCGCGAAATCTTTTAGATATGCGGGTAACAAGATCCTCCCCTGACGATCGGGAACTAATTCTACAGCGCCGGAAAAATATAAACGATTAAAAGTACGCGCCTGCTGTTTGGTAAAAGATATGGCTTTAAATTTCGCTTCCTGCGCGCGCCACTCTTCTTCGGCAAACATAAAAAGGCATTTATCTAAACCTCGGGTAGCATAGAATTTTTCCACAAAATTCCCCTTAGCAACTTCCCGAAATTTGGCAGGTAAAATCAAACGACCTTTACGGTCTATGGAATGTAAATATTCGCCATAGAACATAGCTCTCTATCCCCCACTCTTAACCACTTTAATCCACTTAGTATGCCAAGTATAGAGAAAATC
>JAQUNE010000010.1 GCA_028717765.1 Candidatus Omnitrophota bacterium
AACCTTAAGGTAAGCGTCCCGAAGGAAAATCCGGTAATTAAGAGTATTATCGGGATTTTTCCCGGCGCGGAAATCTATGAAAGGGAATTAATAGACCTCTTTGGTGCCAAGGTTGAAGGCTTGCCAGAAGGCAACCGCTATCCACTCACCGATGATTGGCCTAAGGATGAGTATCCTTTACGTAAAGACTGGAGGCCGAAAAATGCATAATTCCGAAGAATTTAAGATACCATTCGGGCCGCAGCATCCGGCTTTAAAAGAGCCGGAAAGTTTTAGCGTGGCTTTAAAAGGCGAAAAGATCCTGGGTGTTGAAATCAGGCTGGGTTATAATCACCGCGGAATCGAAAAAGCCGCGGAGGAAAGGACATATATTCAGGATGTATATTTAATTGAACGCATTTGCGGGATCTGCTCGCATTCGCATTCTACCTGTTTTGTCCAGGCAGTAGAGGAGATTGCGGCTTTAGAAGTCCCAAAACGCGCACTTTACATCCGTACCTTAATTGCGGAATTAGAGCGGGTGCACAGCCACTTATTGTGGTTGGGAGTTGCCGGACATGAAATCGGTTTTGATACGCTTTTAATGTACACTTGGCGGGACAGGGAAGTGGTGATGGATATCCTGGCTTTGCTTACGGGAAACCGGGTGAACTACGGAATTAATACAATCGGGGGGGTCAGGCGCGATATTTCAAAAGAGCAGGCAGAAGACGTACTGAAAGCTATGGATACGCTTGAAGAGCGCACAAAATATTATATTGGGCTCGGGCTTGGAGAATCTACCCTGATTAAACGGCTTTCTGGCGTCGGGGTATTGACTTATGATGATGCTTTACGCCTGGATGCAGTGGGGCCGACTGCGCGCGCTTCGGGAGTAAAACGCGATGTGAGAAAAGATGACCCTTATGCTGCTTATGCAGAATTGGATTTTAAGGTGATTACAGAAAAGAATTGCGATGTTTACGGCAGGACGCTGGTGCGTTTAAAAGAACTTATGGAAGCCTATCAGATTATCCGCCAATGTATCAAGAATATGCCGGATGGCCCGATTACGATTAAAGCACCGCGCAAAATTCCCGCGGGTGAGGCTTTGAGCCGTTATGAAGCTCCGCGTGGAGAAGATGTGCATTATGTAAAAGCCAATGGCACGGAAAAGCCGGAACGCGTAAAGGTGCGGGCTCCCACATTAGCCAATGTCCAGGCAGTTAAACAAATGCTTAAGGATAGGTTTTTGGCTGATATGCCGATAGTGATTGCAGCAATTGATCCTTGTTTTTCTTGTACTGACCGGATGGTGGCGTTGAAGCAAATTGACAGTAAGGATGAAAAGATCATGAATTGGCAAACTTTACGTGATTACAGTATTGATTGGCACCGTAAGCAGGGAGTGGATTTTAAAAAATTAAACCAAAAATTAAAAATCAATGCTTAAAGAATTATTTCAAATTTTAATCTTTCCCGGTTTGCTCTTTTTGGTAATTTTTAGCTTATTTGCCGAATATTTTGACCGTAAGCTTTATGCCAGATTGCAGAACCGGGTGGGTCCGCCATGGTTTCAGCCATTCGCGGATATCTTAAAACTTCTGGGAAAAGAAGAGCTGATTCCTTGCGAGGCGAATCGCAAGATGTTTAGCCTTGCTCCACTCTTTGCGCTTACCGCGGCAGTTACAGCATTCCTTTATATTCCGCTTTGGAAAGTTGATACTTTGTTTTCCTTTAACGGCGACGTGTTGGTCGTGCTGTATCTTTTGACCATTCCCACACTTTCATTTTTTATTGGCGGCTGGTATTCTACCTCATTGTTTGCCAGGATCGGATCAGTGCGTTCGATGACCCAGCTTTTTGCTTATGAAGTGCCTTTATTCATGGGGATTTTATCTTCCGCGCTTTTAGCAAATACCTGGAATTTGGCTCAGATTGCATTATTTTACGCGCAGCATCCTTGGTTTTGGCTTTTTAATCTGCCGGGTTTTTGTGTTGCCTTAATTGCCTTATTAGGCAAATTAGAAAAGGTGCCTTTTGATATCCCGGAAGCAGAAACCGAAATTGTAGCAGGAAGTTTTACTGAGTACAGCGGAAAATTATTCGCCTTTTTAAAACTCACCCTGGATGTTGAAATGATCACAGGTGCTGCGCTTCTGGCAGCGGTATTTTTTCCTTTTGGCCTGCAATTAAATCCCTTAATCGGATTTTTGGTTTTTCTGTTAAAAATTACTTTTATTGTTTTTCTACTTTCGCTTTTACGCACAGTGATGGCGCGGCTGCGTATAGACCAGATGATTGATTTCTGCTGGAAATACCTGGTACCTCTGGCTTTTTTTCAGATTTTGCTTAACCTGGTTATAAAGGGGGTAATTTTAAAATGAGGCCGGGCAAGATGATCAGGGAGGTCTTAGGCTCTATTTTTAAAAAACCGGCAACTAATCTTTACCCGGCAGAACAACTGCAGATGCCGGAAAATTTCCGCGGGAAACTAAAGTTTCATCCTGAGAGATGTGTGGGATGTAAATTATGTATGCGCGATTGTCCTACGGGGGCAATAACGATCAACAAAGTCGGGGAAAAAAAATTTGAAGCGGAAATCGATTTAGGTAAATGTATTTATTGCGCACAATGCGTGGACTCTTGTTTAAAAAAGGCACTGGAAGCGACAAAAGAAGTTACGCTTGCCCAGGCAGATATTAAGAAGTTAAAGGTGGTTTTTGGCGATGACACTGCAAAGGATCCTGAAAAACAGGCTTAAAGGCGCAGAAAAAATAGCTGTGCTGGGCGTAGGAAGCGAATTAAAAGGCGATGACGCGGCAGGGATGTTGGTTGCCAGGCAAATCAAGCAGCGGGGTAGAAAGATGCATGCGCAAAAGCCTGTGAAAGTTTTTTTGGGCTCAACCGCCCCAGAAAATATTACTGGAGAAATCAGGGAATTTGCGCCAAGCCACCTTTTAATTATTGATGCAGCTTGTGTGTCTAAAAGGACAGGTACGATAAAGGTTTTTTCCGGCGGACAGATCGACGGGTTTTCGTTTTCCACGCATCGGCTGCCGATAAAAATTTTAGCCGATTATTTGACCTCGAGTATCGGCTGCGCAGTAACCTTTATCGGTATCCAACCGGAGAAGATGAAATTCTTGAGCCAGCCTGGTAAGGCGGTATCAGAATCGGTAAATAAACTTTCTTGCCTATTAGGGAATATTTTTTATAAGGAGTGTGCAAGATGAGCATATGGCAATTAGTAAGAACCGGTGGTTTTACGATGATAATTCTGCTGACTTGTTCGGTTATTTCTTTGGCAATCATTATAGAAAGATATATTTACTATCGTAGCAGGTCGAGGCAGAAAAGAATAGATTTTATACATGATATCCGCCAGGAACTAGAAAAAGGAAATTTAAAAAAAGCTTTAGAGATCTGTAAGAATACAGATTCGCCATTTTCCAGTGTTGTGTATTCGGGGCTCAATTTATCCGGACACAGCGAAGTAGTGATTTCGAATACTATGGAAAGGGAAGTAGCGATAGAAACAATTAAATTAGAGCGTTTTACCAGTATTGTCGGTACCATCGGTTCAACCGCGGTTTATATCGGCCTTTTTGGTACGGTACTGGGGATCATCAGGGCCTTTCATGATATCTCTGCTACTGGTGCCGGAGGGATTAGTGTGGTAATTAGCGGAATTTCCGAGGCCTTAGCCTGTACCGCGGCAGGGCTTTGTGTGGCAGTACCTGCGGTTATTGCTTACAACTATTTTATTAAAAAAATAGATAATTTTATTACGGATATGGAATTAGCCGCCTCAGAAATCATAGATTTAATTACTCTAAAGGCGAAATGAATAATTTAAGGGGCAGAAAGCAGAAATTAATCGCGGAAATCAATATTACTCCTTTTACCGACGTGATCCTGGTTTTATTGATTATTTTTATGATTACTACTCCTTTGATGATGCAGTCAGGGATCAAAGTCAATGCTCCGAAGGCAGTAAACGCCAAGCCGCTTAAAAATACTAAAGCCCAAGTGACGATTACAGTAAATGATGAGAACCTTGTTTATTTGGATAGCCAGCTGGTAACTAAAAAGGAATTGCGGGAAAAGATTAGCCAGTTACATAATGATAACCCTGATCTTGAGGTAGTTTTATTTTCTGATAAAATGGTCAGGTTTAAGGATATTGTTGCGGTTTTAGATTCGGTGAATGATTTGGGAATCAGGAATTTGAACATAGCATCTGGAACAGAATAAAAGAGAGGAGCAACAATAAACATGTTTGGTTTAATGCATGCAACTTTGTTTGAAGTAGTTTCGATCTGGACAGTGCTTTTTATTGCCTTTGCAGGATTAGGGTACGCTTTTATGTTGAGGCTGCAGGTGATGCGTAAGGATAAAGGCACACCAAAAATGCAGGAAGTCTGGCAAGCAATTAAGCTGGGGGCTGATGCTTATTTAGGCCGCCAGTTAAGAACGATCATTCCTTTGATCGTAGTGTTGACGGTTGTTCTGTTCTTTAGCGTATATGTGATTCCTCCTAGCCAGGAAGCTTTGGAGCGTTTTAGTAAATTCAGCCCCGACATGGTGCGTTTACTCGTAGGTGTTGGCCGTGCGTTGGCTTTCGTGATGGGTGCTTTCTTTTCACTTATAGTCGGACAATTTGGTATGCGTATGGCAGTGGAAGGTAATGTGAGAGTAGCGTCTGCTGCTCGTCACAGTTTTTCCGAGGCACTGAAGATCGCCTATAGAACTGGTACAATTACCGGTATGCTTACGGATGGTTTAGGGCTTTTGGGCGGGACTACGATTTTTATGATTTTTGGGATTGCTTCTCCGGATGTGCTCTTAGGATTCGGTTTTGGCGGGACATTGCTGGCATTATTTATGCGTGTTGGAGGAGGCATATATACCAAGGCAGCAGATGTGGGAGCGGACTTAGTAGGTAAAGTAGAAAAGAATATTCCAGAGGATGATCCGCGAAATGCCGCAGTAATAGCTGATTTAGTTGGGGATAATGTTGGCGATTGCGCAGGGATGGCCGCGGATATATTCGAATCCTATGAAGTGACGATTGTTTCAGGTTTGATCCTTGGGTTAGCATTGGTAGGGATCACCCATGAATTAAAATGGATAATCTTTCCTCTCTTAGTACGCGGTATTGGCGTAATTTCTTCGATTATCGGAACTTATCTTGTGAGGGGAACAGAAAATAAAGAAGGTAAACACGAAGATGCCTTTTTAAGCATTAACCGCGGATATTTTGCTTCTGCAGGTATTTCTATAGTTGCATTTTTATTTCTTGCCCATTATTATATGCATGAATGGCGGGCATTTTTCTCAGTTGCCGTAGGTATTCTTTTGGCAATCGTGATCGATGAGTTAACAAAATATTTTACCCACACCAGCCATGCGCCGGTGAAAGAAATTGCCCAGTCTTCTAATACAGGAGCGGCGACACTGATCTTACGCGGGCTATCCATGGGGTTTGAATCTTCTGCCTGGCAGCTGATCGTGATTGCAGGGACGATCCTGGCAGCGATTGTGATTTATTGGGGGTATCCGATAATTTTTGTGCTTTACGGTGTGGCAATGACCGGTATTGGGATGCTTACTTTAACCGGTAATAATGTGGCGATGGATTCTTTTGGCCCGATAGCGGACAACGCCAACGGCATCGGAGAGATGGCTCACTTAGAGCCAAAGGCGCGCCAGATTATGGCAGACCTTGATGCAGTAGGTAATACTACTAAGGCAATTACTAAAGGTGTGGCGATTGGTTCAGCTGTGATTGCTGCAGTATCATTATTTGGTTCGTTTCTCGCGGACGTTTCCCGCGTACAAGGGCAGATGGGGATCGAAGCAGGTAAAACTTTACTTGCTACTGGTATCCGCGTTTCTGAACCGATGGTTTTTATCGGTTTACTAATTGGCGGAGCGATTCCCTGTTTATTTTCTTCGCTGACAATTAATTCTGTAGCAAAGGCTGCAGGTTTAATTGTCGAAGAAGTACGCCATCAGTTTCATATTCCGGGATTAATGGAAGGTAAGGTTAAGCCGGATTATAAAAAAGCTGTGGATATCTGTACGGTTTCCGCGCAAAAAGAACTTGTTGGCTTAGCTTTAATTGCCGTGCTTAGCCCGCTTCTTATCGGGATGGTTTTACGCATCGAAGCATTAGGCGGATTTCTCGCAGGGATAATTCTTTCCGGGCAACTCTTGGCGGTATTTATGGCTACGGCAGGAGGCGCTTGGGATAATGCCAAAAAAACTATCGAAGACGGCCTTTATGGCGGCAAGGGTTCGGATGCGCATAAAGCTTCGGTAGTCGGTGACACCGTGGGTGATCCTTTAAAAGATACCTCTGGCCCGGCATTAAATCCAATGATTAAAGTCATTAACCTGGTTTCGCTCTTAGCAGCACCGATTTTGATCCACTATCGCAGAACTGACCCAAGGGTTATTATCGGAATTATGTTTTGCGTAATTTTTATTACCGGAGCGATTCTTTATTCTAAGCATGGTGCGATAAGTTTTAGGCAAAAAAAGCATAAAAGAGGGTTTTAAAACTTATTTTCAGGAAAACGCGGGATCCTTAAAGATTCCGCGTTTTTTATTTACTTGACAGTATTAATTTTTAATCATAAAATGAAAATAAGTTCTTTCGATAGATTCAAAACTAAAGATATCATACGCAAGGAGAAGTAGGGTTGCAGAAAGAAAGTTCTAAGCGGAAAATATGGAAGCGGCCTCAATTATTTGTTTTGCAGAAAAACGATTCTCTTCCTGGTGTATTAACAATTTGTAAGACTTATGTAGTGGGTAGCTTGAATTATATGGACCCTCATGAGGTGGCGGGTTCTTGCCACAGCTCAGGGACATCCAAAAAAGGTCTTTTTGACCCAAACGGCACTTCAGTTTGCCTGAATTGCCAAAGCTTAATGTCTTCTTAATTAGTTGACGCCTAAAGAGGAATAACTTGCGAAGAAAAATAGAACACAGAAAAAAATGGCAGCCTCCTAAGCTTATAGTGATTATAAGCGGCGATCCCGGAGAAAATATATTGCAAACTTGTAAAATTACGGGATGGGCGGGATTTGAGTCATTTAACAGCGGTTGTTTTACTTCTCAAGGCGATTGTTACGATCTTTGTGCTAATCTTCCGCCGCCTCCCCCGGGGCAAGGCTGGGTGTGCCCTCCGAATCATATAATATGCAATTATTTGTGTGTACCCTGCCAGTCTGCCCAGCCAAAGTCTTAAGTATTTCCCTAAAAGATTTTATTTAATTTCCGCGAGAGAAATGGTACAATATTTCCATTATGGACGATCTGGAGTTTGTCCAGAGGTGTGTCAAGGGGGACAGCCTTGCCTGGGACGAATTCGTCGAGAGGTACTCTCGCCTGATCTACAGTTATATCTACCAGGTTTTAGGTTCCCGGCATCCTGGGCTATCCTATGAAGACCACGCCGCAGATATTTTTCAAGAAATATTCCTTCTGTTGACCAAAGACAATTACTATAAATTAAAAAGTTTTAAAGCGAAGAACGGCTGCAGCCTTGCCAGCTGGTTGCGTCAGATCACGGTTAATTATTCTATCGATTATTTGCGCCGTGAGAAAAAAACTTTCTCCCTGGAAGAAGAACGCGAAAATGGTTTTTCTCTTAAGGATATACTTGCGGATACAGGCCTTTCTGCCGGAGATCAGGTTTCTCAGGAAGAAATATTGGCCAATTTAGCAGGTTGCGTTGAGGAGCTGGGAACAGAAGAAAAATTTTTCCTGGAGATGCACCTGGAGAGAGCTTTAAGCGCCGAGGAGTTGAGTAGATTTTTTAAAGTCAGAAGGGGAGCAATTGATATGCGTAAATGGCGCATTATCGAAAGCCTGAAGGACTGTTTCAGGCGTAAAGGTTTTTTGTGAGATTTTGCCACTCTTATCGTCTATTGTATTAGGAGAGGAATGTAAAAATGCAGGATAAATTCGAGCGTTTAGTAAAGATTGCCTATGGGAAATGGAAAACCAGTTTTCCTAAGGAAGAAAAAATACACCCCACAGAAGAGCAGATGGCATGTTTTCTTGAAGATAGACTTTCTCTCCCGGAGAAAGACAATCTAGAAATTCACCTCTTAAGTTGTAAAATTTGTGCGGATAATTTCGCAATGCAATTGAAATTAAGAGAGGGCGAGGAAAATAAAGTTCCCGATGATTTATTGGAAAAAGTGAAAAATTTAGTGCGCAATGAAAAGGAATTGCCGTTTTTAGAGGTATTTTTAAAATTAAAGGAAGATGTTTTTGAATTGATTAGCACTACCGGGGATGTGCTGGTTGGCCAGGAATTGATCCCTGCAGTGATCTTACGTAGCCGCAAGATCGATAAATTCAAGGACGAGGTAACCATTTTTAAAGATTTTAAGGACCTGCGAGTAGAGATCAAGATAGAAAATAAACCTGGAAAATATTTTGATCTTACGGTGATTGCTAAAGATAAGGTTAGCTCTGGAATAATTAAGGATCTAAGGGTTACTTTGATTAGAGACGACTTAGAGTTGGCTTCATATCTCGGCGAATCAGGAAAAGTAATTTTTGAACATATTAATATGGGAAAATATACGGTTGAGTTATCGGATATTGAGGCTAAGATAGCCTCAATTTTACTGGAGATCAAAACTTAATGAGAGATGCCCAGCCTTTAGTTTTAGAGATCATGAAGCAGGGAGACCAGCTTTCCATGAGCCTCTTTGAGCAGAGGGATCTGGCTTCGACAATCAGGCATTACCATCAGAGCAGGGTTTCCTTTCCGCAAATTAACCGTTTATGCCAAGAGAACATCTTTTTATTAAATAAAATTTGCATAGAAAAGAGCAGTGAGCAGGATATTATTCCCAGGCTGAAAAAAACTAGCCAGCTGCTCTGGGACCATTTATTTATCCGGCCGGTTAAGGAAAAACTTAAAAATAGTTCTCCTCGGAACCTGATTTTATCTATCGACGAAGAATTAATTAACATCCCTTGGGAGTTTCTTTATGACGGCGCAGATTTTTTATGCCTAAAATTTGGCTTGGGTAGGCTGGTAAGGGCGAGTAGCCAGGTAGAAGCTCCGCAATACCGCCAGTTAAATTCCAGCCTTAAAATGTTAATCCTCGCTAATCCTACCAATGATTTAAAGTCCGCATATCTTGAGGGAAAATTTATTCGCAACCACTTTGACCGTAAAAGAAGCCAGGTGAAGATAAATTTTAAATCTACCCAGATCGAGACATTATATGTAAAAAAGAACCTGCACGATTACGATATTGTGCATTTTGCCGGGCATTGTGAACACGACAAGGATAATCCTAGGCAGTCAGGATGGGTTTTAAGCGACGGAAAATTTAGTGCCCAGGATATACAGGTTTTAGGAGAAGCATTCTCTTTGCCGCATCTGGTTTTCGCCAATGCCTGCCACTCTGCGGAATTTGAAATTGACCCTTTGGCCACAGATTATCAACATAAAACCTATAATTTAGCCGCGGCATTTTTATTTTCAGGTGTCAGGCATTATATCGGCTGTGGTTGGAAGATCGAGGATCCAGTATCGTTAAGCTTTGCCAAGGAATTTTATGCCTTATTAATTAACGGTGAATGTATCGGGGAATGCGTACGCAGGTCGCGTTTAAAGCTGATTGAAGAATACGGCATAGCTTCATATTTTTGGGCGAGCCATTTACTTTACGGGGACCCGAATTTTTCCTTTTTCTTGAATCAAAACAAACCCTTAGCAAGGAAAGTTTTTCCTAAATTTTTAATTTTGAAAAAATCCCACCTAAAGTTTTCTTTCGTAGTTATCATATTATTTATTGCGCTGTTTTCCTTCTGGTTATTGCCGACGAAGAATCCCCGCGCATATATGGATTTTTTACAGGCGCGCCGTTTATTTTCAAAAGGAGCAAATCTTCAAGTGGTTTCTTTGTCCGGCGCAATTATACAAAAAGACCCTATGTTTTTAGAGATCTATCCTTTGCTGGCAGATACCTATCAGCGTTTGGGAGACCGCAAAAGTGCGGTAAGATGTTATTTTGATTATATTCTGCAGGCACAAAAGAAACATGACCATAAAAGCCTTGCTTTTGCCTATATCGGCCTTGCCTGGGTCTATCAGTTATCCGGCGAATATACAAAAGCCTTTGATTTTTATCAACAGGCGCTGAGTTTAACCAGTAAAACTAACGATAAATTAAATCAGGCAGTGGCGTTACGTAAATTAGCGGTCTGGTATATCGATAAAGAACAGTATGATAAAGCACTCGAATTGCTCACCAAGAGTTCGGAGATCAACCGCGAACGGCAGCATATTTATGCACATCGCTATAACCTGGCTTGTGATAATTTTGATTTAGGCTTAGTATTTTCTGATAAGGGGGACCTAAGCGCGGCAGGTGAGTTTTACCGAAAAAGCAAGGCACTATTCGAAAAGTTGAAACTGAAAAACGAATTAAGTGATTTTTATTTTAACCAGGGTGAAATATATTTATTTGAAAAACAATATCAGAAAGCGTTGGAGTATTATCAACGCGGGCTTTCCATAGACAAAGAAAAAAATGACCTGCCGAGCGTTGCCTGTGATTATGATATGATTGGAGAATTGTATGCTGAGTTGGGGAATTTGGAAAAAGCAGGGCAATCTTACCAGTTGGGGGTAAAAATTGCCAAAGAGATAAATGCCGAGCCGGAATTAGCTTCTTTATATTATAATCTTGGGCTTTTATCCAAGCAGGAAAAACATTACAGCCAGGCCAGGGAATATCTGCGTTCTTCCCAGGAGCTTTATCGAAAGATGGGGCTGACTGAATATCAGAAGATTAGGGATGAATTCGTAGAGTTAGCGCAGGATTAATTGCCTTTTTTCTTTGAAGTTAAACCGGGCCCAGATGCCTGATGAATGACTTGTTTGGGGTAGTGCCTTTCGATGGCGATAAGGCTATCTTTGTCAAAACGTAGGTAATATCCTTCGTGTGCGAAAAATACAGGGAGAATAAATATGGTAAAAGCCCTCCAACGGTTAATTTGATAGATCCAAACATTTCCATTACCGCTGATCTTATCCGGCTCCCCTAACATTAGCTCGACTTCTTTTTTATTAAGGCCAGGAGTAACCTTTAATTGGCGCATATTGCCTTTAATTTCTTCACTTAAATCAGGATGTGTTGAGATATATTTTTCTACCTCTTCTTTAAGTGCTGTAATATCCTCAATATACATTTCGTTTTCCCGGAAGTCGTGGATTGTTTCTACGTTTTTCTTACTACCCATCATACCTTTTACTTTTTTTTCTTCGCGGGTAAAGCTGTATAATTCATTATAATTGGCAGAGGTCGGGATTGAGCAACCGGTGCAGCAGAGCATAGTGCTTAAAATTGTTAGGGAAATAATCGTTTTTTTCATTTTTTACTATCCAATATCAAGGATTTTAGAATAGTTTCGGGGTAATTGCAAGAAGTTTTTAAATAGGGTTTGACTTATTACGGGTTAAATAGTATTATTAAATCGGAGAAAAAATCATGAAAAGAAAGCAGAAGAGAAACGAAAATATTAAGGATTTGCGCGAAAAATATAAATTACTCGCGGAGCTTATGGATTATATTCCCGATGTAATTTATTTTAAGGATAAACATGGCCATCTGCTAATGGTGAATCAGGCGCATGCCAAAGGTCTGGGGTTAAGGCCTGAAGAGGTGGTAGGGAAAACAGACTTTGATATATTTCCCAAGGCGCGCGCGGAAAAGATGTTACAAGATGATTTAAAAGTAATTAAAACCGGTAAGGCGATTATTGATAAGGTGGAGCGCGCCACCCGCGCGGACGGCATTGATAATTATGTTTCTACCACAAAAATTCCCAGGCTGGATAGTCGGGGGAAGGTTATTGGGTTAATCGGGATCACCAGGGATATTACCAAACGCGTACAATTGGAGCGCCTGCAGGAAGAAACTGAAAAAATAAAAAGCAGGATCGATACCCTTGAGGAACTGAATAAAATAAAGTCAGGGTTGATTTCCGTGGTTTCGCATGAATTAAGAACGCCACTGGCAATCATTATGGAGGCTGTTGATCTGGTCTATGAACAGATTTCCGGTCCGCTTAACGATAAACAACGCGAGGTCCTGGCAACGGCAAAAATCAATATCGAACGCCTAAAGAGGATGGTCGAGGAGCTTCTGGAAATGTCCAGGATAGAAAGCGCCCAATTTAGGCTGCGTTATTCCCTAGTAAATTTTAATGAATTACTCAAAGAAACCTCAGATTTTTTTGTTAAATTAGCTGCTGAAAAAGGGGTGAGCCTAGAATATGCATTGCCCGCAAAACAAATCAACGTATTTTTGGATTATTCCAGGGTAAGCCAGATCATCTCTAACCTGGTCAATAACGCGATTAAATTTACCGAAAAGGACGGAAGAATTATTGTAGAGCTTAAGCTTTTAGAAAATAAAATCAGGGTGGGGGTAATTGATACGGGTATTGGCATTTCTGGAGGTGACCTGCCAAAGTTATTCAATAAATTCGTGCAGGTCTCCAAGAAGCCGGAAGCAGAGAAAAAAGGCGTGGGCCTGGGGCTGTCGATCGTCAAGGAACTGGTAGAGAAGCATGGAGGAGAAATTTGGGTGGAATCCAGATTAGGGGTAGGAAGTAAATTTTATTTTACCCTGCCCTTACTTTACACAACCAGCCAGTTAGGCCCGGAAGTTAAAGAGAAGATCAACAAGTTAATGGAAAAAGGCGTACCACTATCCTTAATCAATATCTTGGTAGTTAATTATAGAAAGTTTAAAGAACGGATCAACCTTAAGCCAGAACAATTCTTTACGGAGCTATCTTTAATTATCGAAAAAATTCTTAATGAATTTAGCGGAAAAAGGAATGAGAAAGCAAGATTGCTTTTTATGGACGAGAAATTTGGAGAATGCAGTATTATTTGCCCTGAGGTAAGCGAAGAAGAAGTTGCTAAATTATGTAAATTACTCAAGGGCAGGATACTTGACTTTATTGCGAAAAATAAAATTTCTGGAATTTTTATCAATATCGGCATCCTTTCTTATCCGGAAAGAAAAAGTTCTGGTTCTGTGCAGCAATTATTAGCCAACTTGAATATTAAAAAAGTTTATATTGGTTCGGAAACCAGGAAATTCGAGAGGATTAATTATAAGGCGGAAATAGAAACGCTTTGCGTTGGCCAGCCAGCGCAGTTTTCCCAGACCATTGATATCTCCCAGGGGGGAGTATGTTTCTTAAGCCCCCGGCCATTAAAGACAGATTCAAAGATCAATATTCGGCTGCGGTTCGGTAAAGAGAAGAAAATATTTTCTGCTGATGGCCGTGTTGCTTGGATAAAGAGGATAGAGGCAACCGCAAAAGCTGCGTCTCAATACAGGATCGGAATTGAATTCTCCGGGTTAAGCAAGCTTGATAAGAAAAGGATCCTTAAATTCATTAAGTCAATCTCCAGCCGTTAAATAAACCAACCAGAATGAAAATTAAAAACTCTCAGTATATATCTTTGCTCTTATGGATGGCAGGGCTATTGACCTTTGCGGTAGCGCGTGCTCCAGGAGGGCTGGATGTGGATGCCTGTAATTATGCAGTGGTGGCAAAAGAGGTTTTACGTTCGCACCACTGGTTAAAGATGTTTGATCCAGTTTACCAAGGAGTTTTTTATTATCATTTTCCTTTGACTATCTGGGTGACGGCATTATTTTTTAAACTTTTCGGGGTAAGCGCATTTATTGCGTCTTTGTTTTCCATGCTTTGTAATCTTGCTTTAGTAGTAGTACTATTTTATTTTGGAAAACTGCTTAAAAATCAATGGGTGGGTTTTTTTGCTGGCCTTTGTTTACTACTTACCAATCATGTAGTGCGCCTGGCGATGCAGTGCCGGATGGATATACCGGTAAGCTTGTTTATTACTTTGGCGATTTTAAGTTTTCTCTTAGCAGAGAAGCGTTCCAGGCTTTATTATCTTCTTTTTGGCCTATTTAGCTTTCTGGCAATATTTACCAAAGACGTTACTGGCCTGGCACCCTTGGGGATAGTTTTTATTTATTTGGTTTTAAGGCGCAGGTGGAAAGAATTCTTTCACCCGTTATTTATTTCAGGGATACTTATTGCCTTTCTGCCCTTAATATTCTGGATTTGGCTGGATGAGAACACCTTATTTAATGGCTGGTGGTATTGGAATTTTCTCCATCTTCTAAGTTCCCACGCTTTTACCATCCCTTGGTACTATTATATTGTAACCTTACTAAAGAAATATTTCTATTTTTTGCCTTTTGTAATCTATGGAGGCATTTTAGGTTTTAAAGAAATGCGCAAACATAAAAATTTTGACAGTTTACTTTTGATCATCTGGGCGATATTTTTGCCATTTGTTTTTTCTTTTGGCAGGCAGAAACTGCATTATTTTATCCTCTCGATGTACCCGGCTACTTCATTACTGGCAGGAATTGCTTTTGATAAAATATTCAATGACACGGTTAAACAAAGGATCGTAACTGGGTTAAAGTACATTTTGATTGCCGCCACAATAGTATTTCTTTTCTTTCCCCTTGATTTAGAGAGTAAGCGTTTTGAAGAGGCGGTGAAGATTTGCCCGGTTTTAGATCAATCCCTGAAAGAACTTCCAGGGTATGAATTTGTAGTTTATAAATATGATACCGCGGCAATGCTATTTTATTCGCAAGAGCTAAAACAGGTCAAGCCCTTTAATGAGCTTGCTATGCTGGAGAAAGAACTGAACCTGAGTTCTACCAAACCAAGGTTTATTTTCATTACTGAGAGCGATTTTAAACAGATTGACCCTGCGCTTACGAAAAATTTTAGGGTATTTTTAAAATATAAAAATAGGTTAGTTGTCACAGACATTAAAGAAGCGCTTTTTGTTGCCACCCTACCTAAGTAGTAAAATAATTAAAAAATTTTAGTGAGATTTTTCTACCTTCTACGTCAATTGTATTGACACCCGGCCATCACCCGATTCAATCGGATGAATCGGTGTCCCGTTTCTGCGGGAATCGGATTGGCCGGTACGCCCATTCTGGGCAGGGAGGTGGGAAATGGAAAAAGGCGCAAAGTTGTTTTTTTCGGTAACCCTATTTATTTTTTCCGTAGCGATTCCTTCATTTGCCCAAGGGTTAGATTGGGAAGATTTAAGCTCCGGCAACCGAGATGCGAGGGCAGTATTGCTTAATCCTGATAACGCAAAAATAATTTATTTTGCTTCAAAAAATCAGGTTTTTGAAACTTCTGACGCAGGAAAGAACTGGAAAATGATTCTAACTGTTAAGGGAAAAAATAGCTTAGTAAATTTTCTCTCCTTTTATCCTTTAAACAGAGGATGGCTTTATGTGGCAACTCAAGGCGGGCTTTTTTTTAGTAATAATCAGGGTAGGTCATGGCAGAAGATTTTTCGCGGGAAAGGTTATTTAGAAAACGATTGTACCACACTTATGGTTTTGCCGGATTGTATTTATTTGGGAACAAAAGCAGGGCTATTCTTGAGTAAGAATAATGGTAGGCAATGGGAAAAAATTTCTGGTAAGCTAGGGTTAAGCCAGATTTTTTCTCTTACTGCAAAACTTAAAGAACCTGGTTCTGTTTATGCCGCTTGTGCTGACGGAGCCTTTAGGACAAAAGATTCCGGAAAGTCATGGGAGAGGATATTTGTAAAACATGAAAGTCAAGCGATTCCGGAAGAAGAGCCTGAAGATGATACCTTTGAAGAAGAAGAGAATCCTTCTCAAATCAGATTCATTTCTCTGGATCCTCTGGATTCTAATATTCTTTATTTGGCATCGAGCATGGGTGTTTATCAAAGCCAGGATAAAGGAGGAACCTGGGCCGCATTATCCGATTATGGGCTTTTAAGTAAAGAGGCGCAATATTTGTACCTTTCTGCACAAGCAAACCTTTATTTAGTGACCAAATCCGGGATCTTTGAATATGAGAGTAGCCGTTGGCATGAGATATCTTTTGGCCTTTCTTTTAAAGAGATTAGGTTTTTAACACAGGACGATAATGGCAATTTCTACGTTGCATGCGATAGTGGTATCTTTAAATCTAAAGTCAATATCGGTAGAACAATAGGGCGTACTAAAGTTAAGCAAGATTTATATTATCCTACGATCAGGCAGGTGCAGGAGGCGGCAATTAAATACGCAGACGTCGAGCCAAAGAAAATTATCCGCTGGAGAAAGCAAGCGGCAAAAAGGGCATATTTTCCGAAGGTAAGCGCAGGGGTTAACCGCGATACCGGAGATCTCTGGCATTGGGAATCCGGTTCGTCTACAAAAGCAGGGGACGATTATTTGATGAAGGGCCGCGATAGCGTGGGATGGGATGTGACCCTGACCTGGGATCTGGCTGAGATTATTTGGAGTGATGCCCAAACCTCAATTGATACCCGTTCCCGCCTGACTGTACAGTTACGCGAGGATGTTCTAGATGAGGTGACGAAGATTTATTTTGAAAGGATCAGGTTAATCAGGGACCTGGACAATCTCTCATTGGAGGACAGGCAGAAAAGAGAGGAGAAAGAATTAAGACTAGAAGAGCTGAGCGCGTATCTGGATGGATTAACCGGGGGATATTTTTTGAAAGAGGTAAAAAAGGTTGAATAATTCGCGAATAAAGATATAATTTAAAGTAATTAAATCTTACTTAAATGACAAGGCGAATTATCGAGGTACTTATAATTTTGTTTTTCCTCGGCCTCTTTATATATATCGGCCGGGGTAAATTAGCGGCGAATTATTATAACCGCGGGGTAGAATATTTTGACCGCGCCAAATACAGCCAGGCAATTGATTATTTAAAACGTTCCCTAGAAATAGATCCCTTGCGTGCGCCCACC
>JAQUNE010000011.1 GCA_028717765.1 Candidatus Omnitrophota bacterium
CCCGTAAATAAGATCACAGCCGACTGCCAGTCACTATAGTTACGCAGGAAGTCTTTCGTGGGCAAGCAAATAATTGACCAGACACTCCCTGCTGAAATAAATGTTTTATTCCAAAATAGAGCTTTGCCTTTACTTAAATCGGCTTCCTTAATCACCAAAGGGTTATTCCCAGAATAGTAAACTAGCTTGGCCGAACTGGCTGTTTCATCAAAAATATAAATGTCAATCCCTACGGGCTGTAAATCTTTCAGAGAAAGATTAACCATCTTACCGACATCAAAAAGAAAAGAAACAAACCCCAACAAGTTCTTCTGCCGTTCTGCAACCGTATTATGGGCCACACCCTGACGATACACCGGAAGGAATGCCCGATATCCGGAATTAGTCTTCTGATTTCCAGGCAGGATGATTTTTTCTTTTTCTACTGCCGATGCCGTGTCGCGCGCTTTTTGCATTGCTTGCCAACGGAAGCTGTCACTCGCAACATCATATCCAAGCATAATTACATTCTTTTTAAACGGTTCAATATAATAAATCGGAAAATACTCTATGCGTTTGGCTGCACGCGTCAACTTACCATTTTTATCGAACTCAGTAATCTGAAATTTAGAAAAACCTTCCTTTCGTACCGAATCTTCAAAGATAGTGCGTTCCCTGTCAGAAATCCTGGGCAACCACGCTAAAGAGAGGATATCGGCATGGCGCCCTAAAATCTCCGAAGTAAACTTACTAAAATCAATCCGGGTAACATAATGGCTGGCAATATAAAAATCTGCAAGGGTATAAAGTGAGGCCAGATTATCGTCTATACTGGATTTAATCAGTTCCGTGCGGTCATGCGCCCTGGAGATAAATTCATTTTTTACATGGCGTAAACCTAATTCGCGTATCGTAAAATATAATTCTAAGGTAACTGCAAAACACAAAAATGCAACCAGAAAAAGAATCAGGTACCTACGCACACGCAACGATTTTATTAATTCGGGGTTACGATATTTGGTATTCATTGATAAATTTTTATAATTTTATTAATTTCCTCTCTAATCTTTTCACTATCATGGCGCACCAGTTCCTCTTGATGGCCAACATCTGCCAAAATGATTTTTGCGCTGGTTAATCTCTTGAGATCCTCTAGGTCTCCGATTTCAACAGGATGCTGCCCCTTTTTAGCGTACTCTGCGATAGCCCTAGGAGTTAATTTAGTATTAGAGATAATTACATAATCTAAAGAATCCGCGCCCAGATACTTAATAATCTCCCGAATATGCCTATAGGCATCAAAATTAGCCGTCTCTCCGGGCTCAGTCATCAGATTACAGATATAAAGTTTCTTAGCCTTTGTCTTAATTATAGCCTCACTTATACCTTTTACCAGTAAATTCGTCACTACACTTGTAAAAAGATCCCCCGGGCCAATGATTACAAAATCTGCATTAACTATCGCGGAAAAAACATCAACATCACATTCTGTTTCAGGCTCATGCCAGATTTTTTCAATAGACAAACCAGGATCCCTGCCTTCGGTTAAATCTATCCTACTTTCTCCTTTAACTACCGTTCCATCCTCAAACTCTGCGCAAAGGACCGTCTCTTTACTTGTTACCGGTAATACGACCCCTTGAATATTCAAGATATCACTAAGTGCCTTGACTGCCTGCGACATCGAGCCCTTGATCTCAGTAAGGGCGGTCAAAAAAAGATTTCCAAAACTATGCCCGATAAAAGCATCGCCTTTTTTGAAACGATGCTGCATGATCTCATTCATCAGAAGCGGCGCATTTGATAATGCAACTAAGCTTCTTCTCACGTCACCCGGAGGTAAAATCCCAAAGCTAGCCCTAAGCCTGCCAGAAGAACCGCCATCATCACTCATGCTGACGATAGAGGTCAAGAGGATATTGGGCAAACCTTTCAAACCCAGCAATAAACTGAATAATCCTGTACCGCCGCCAATACAACAAATCTTGTTTTTATTATAAATCACAGCCAAAAAACGCAGGATGAATTCACGGTAATTATATGGCTTTAAAATAAATTCCTTAGCACCAAAATTATTTGCCTCTAACATTGCCTGAATATTTTTTTCAGAAGATATCACAAGAAAATCTATGTTTTCTTTTTGTAAAATCTTAAAAGCTTCTATCTTTTTTTTGCTATTATCTGCGCAAAATCCATCGGTATCAAAAACTACCAGATCCCAGTGTTTTTTTCCAATCAGCAGCGAATCACTGGCGATTTCTACATAAAAATTTAAACTCTGTAAAATATCAAAGGTTTCTTCCGCGCCATCTTTAGCAATGACCAAAATATTTTTAAGCATAAATCCCCCCTAAATAATTTCTTCTTCTCTATGGATTCCTACAGGCTGCATGGCAAATGTCAGGTATTCTAAGCGTTTTAATTTATGGTCCAAGGCGTAAAAAGCGAAGCCCAAAGAAATAAGTGCCGAAAATAAATACCCATATCCGATAAATGGCAGTTCAAGGAAAGAAGTCAAGTAAGTAAAGATACCGTTAGAAAAAAGAAAAATCGTAGTAACAAGCAGGGCCAATGTTTTAAAATCAAAATAAAGAATAATAATAATAAAAATAAGCAGTAAACAATTTAAAAATGCCCCCAGGATACAAAGGCGAAAAATTGGAATGGACAAAAAGGTCAGCTTAAAAAAAACTACTAGTTGTTGCGCAAAGGCAATAGACAAAAGTGTCACTACTCCCTGGTTTACTACGATTATTGCCAGGTTATCCTTAAGGGTCGCAATCATCTGCCCCTTAGCCTGCTTAATCGCTGAATATGTCCCCTTTTCCAGAACCGCCGCATAGAATAACCGGTATTTCTTATAAAAGTTTGTCTCTACTTGGATCAAAAAAATGGAAAGTGCGGGGATAATCGTCAAATAGGCAAAAAAAGTAGCACTTTCATATTCAGGAAAGGTACGTAAAAATGAAGTAATTACTACCGCCTTAGGAGAAAACCAAAAGACAATTTTATCTATCCAAATTGCCATATTGTAAAAAATTCCCGTCAGCACCAAAACTTTATTTTTCATGAGAAAAGAAAAAACTCGCCAATCAAAAAACCTTTTTGATTCAAATTCAAGATAAATGCGTAAAATCAATAAAATAATAATTATAAAATGGCCGATAAAATACCCGGTAAAATACCCCACAATTCCAAAAAGACTCCCCAGCCACCACGCTGTAAGTACGGCAATAGAAGATCCAAAAAGAAAAGCTTTGGTAATCGCCCCGTAGTCCCGCAGGGAGGTTAAAAAAATCATGATTAACCAGAGCAGACTAATAGTTAAATATAAGAGCACAATAATAAATTTAATCAAAAAATTAATATCAATCATACTGACAAACGCCCAACCGCTAACCGCCTGGATAAATAAAATCAGAATTGCCAAAGAATTAAAAACCGGCGCAAAAGACTCTGGCTCCTTCAGGTAAAGTTTATCAGCCAGGTACCTACTCGCCGATAAGTAGAGAATCCCTACCACAATTAATGAAAAGGCATAAATATAGATTATCGTAGAACGCAAGAAAACTACTTCATAATTATGCATGTTCTGCGCGGAGAATAGATTAAGTAAAAAAAGGGTAACGATACTGACCAGCCATGGCCCGGAGAAAATAATCGTAGAATAAAAATGGGCCTTCAGGGAATCAATGTAAGTATCCCCTTCTAAGATCTTTTCGATGCGGAAACCTATTCCTGCCACCCGGCCTCCTGGATATACTTAGTGTAAAGTAAATGATAGTTAGCGATCAGATCATCCATCTGATAATATAAATCGACACGTTTTTTCCCCACTTGGCTCATCTGGGCATAAAGCACCGGATCTTTTAATATCTGCATTACTGCTTGGGCTGTACCCAACGGATTATAAGGAGTGGTGATTATTCCGCTTTTGCCTAATAGCCGGTCATCGGGAGAGGCGCCGTTTAAAAGTTCTTCGCATGCGCCGACATCGGTGGCCACTACTGGTATGCCGCATGCCGCAGCCTCTAAAATCACTATGGGCTGGCCCTCACTGATACTGGTCAAGACGATAATATCCAGTTTAGGGTAATATTCTTGAATATCGATCTTGCCGCAAAATTTAATTATCCCCTGTAAATTTTCCCTTTCTACCAATAGAACACACTCCTTGTAATACTGCTCATCTTCATCAATCGGCCCCATAATAAAAATTTCAATATTTTTCATTTCCAGGTAAATAATTTTACATGCCCGGATAAAAGTTTTTACATCCTTTATTGGCACTACCCTTCCCATAAAACCGATTCTATAAACTGCCGTAGATGGCTCTTTTTTCATCTTTTTAAATAGCGCAAGATCCACTCCATTAGGAATAATTTTCGTCCTTTGCACAGGTGCCCCTTCCTCGAGCTGCACCTTTCTGTTGCCCTCGAAGAGTGTAATAATTTCATCGGCACGGCTATAAGCTAAATGGCTGAAAAAAGAAAAAAGATTTGTCCACCATTCCTTAAAAAAATCTTTGCTTTCAGTAACCTTTATTTCCTGTGCGGTTTCGGAATAAATCCATTCTGCCTGAGAAATCTCTATTTTACGCTCCCTGGTATAGATGCCATGCTCGGTAAGCATGAACGGCCGCTTGTGCTGAAGCTTCCCCAAAGCGCCCAAAACCCCGGCATATCCGGTAGAAACCGCATGATAAAGCTTCGCCTGAGGCAATTCAGTCTTTAACAATGAAAAAAGCGGTAAATAAACAAACCTCCAGGTCCAGAAATAATCAATAAATGAAGGCTCTTTTTCCTCTGCTAAATAGATATCTTCCAGCACTCTCCAGCTTTCAAATGAATAAGCTAGGTCATAGAGGTCCACCGATTGCTTATTTTTCCTGCTCACCAGTTGTACAAATGCGTCAAAATATGCCGAATCATTCTTTCTCATATGCAGCAGGAAATCTTTAATTATCTTAAGGTTATGTTTCGTAATTTTTGCCAAGCGGTATTTTGGCGCAATCTTATAGTCAAATATATATATCTCCCGGAAATCCGTAACATTCTCCGGAATTTCATAATGCATTTTTTTTGCGGTCTGGCGATGCGGCCCCAAATAAACAATAGAAAAAGAAATGTCTTCCATTTCCCTGATAAGATTATATATCCAGGTCGATACACCCCCGGATACATAAGGAAAGGTCCCTTCTAATAATAAACAGACATCTGCCATATTTGTTTTCCTAATTTACTACTGATTTGGACAGCCAGCTGGAAATTGCCTGCTCTGCCTTTTCTCTTGCTAAAATATTTTCTTCTGCGCCAAACTCGCTAAAAACCTCCAGCATAATCTTTCTGCTCGGATGAGGTAACTTCTGAAAGAAACTTAAGTACTGGGCCCTGGTATTTTTAGAACCCCTTCTGCATTGTTCGGCCATAAAATCGAATCCTAAGCCGCTTGCCTCATGAATATCTGTAAGGTTAATTACTTTCATCATCATCCAGTACTCATCGTCATTTAGCTTAGCTTCACGCAGGTGTTCCACAAAAAATAATTTGTGTTTCGTGCTCAAAGCTTTAAGTAATAAAATCAAATGAGCCAGATCCAATCGGCTAGCCTCTAAAGCTCCCTTATTCTTCCGGAAATATTCAAATAAAATTTCAAGCAGTTTATCGAAACTTTCTTTACTAACTGAAACACTGCCAAAAATCATATATGTAGCGGAAAAAAGGTGCGGCTCCTGAAAAAAACGGCCTAAAATTATCTCCAGATGTTCCGGGCTTTTATTCAAAACAAATCTTAAACTCTTCAGGATCGAGCTCCTAATCAAAGGGTCGTGCTCAATTGTGATCATATCCAAGAGTTTTAAAAAGCTATTTTTATTCCCTGACCTTTCAAGACAACGCACTGCCAATAAGCGCAATTGCCTTATTCCAGAACCAAGCAATTTTTCCACGCAGGCCTCAAGTTCAGGTAAAAGAGGATTCTCTTGTGGCAGAGAAAGGATAAAATTCAAAAAAACCTGGATTTCTAAAGAGTAAATCTTCGGATCCAATAAAAGCATCTCATTAAGAAGTTCCCGGCGAGCGCTATTAATGTATCCGCGCAAGGAAAGGCTTGCACTGTAAGAAAATGGCCCTTTCTCCCTAATGATATCCCTTAAAAAATGATACGCCCGCTCATCCCTGATTTTACCCATACACTCAATACTCAAAAGTTTAAACTTATTTTCTTTAGAATTTAAATAATACCTCTTAAGGATACTAAAGACAACTCCTTCTTCTTGATAATCGGAAATAAGTTTAAGAAAATTTTCTTCTTCCCGAGCAGAACTCCCTTTTTGAAGATGAAGTAGCCAGGTAAAAATCCGGCGTGATTTTAAACGCCTGATTACAGATTCTGCCATCGTCTGTAGTATCGATGATTTTTGGCCGCAGGCGAGGTTAAAAATAACCCTAAATAAACTAGAAGAATCAATCACGCTTAAAGATGATAAAATCCTGATCTTTAATTCTTGGTCAGTCTCATTGAGTAACCCATTGCTAATAATATTCTCCCACCCCCTGGGCTTAAATTTAATAACTGCAAGGTAGGCGATTTTTTTAATTCCCAAATCCTCTGATTGAAGGCATTTTTTCAGGTATTTGAAACTCACTTTTCTTGTATATTTACTTAAGGCAAAAAGCGCCTCTTCTTGAAGTTTGCCAGTAGTTTCTTTAACCATGCGCTCTAAAACCACAAAGGCACGCATATCGCGGATTTTTCCTAAAGCACGGACAATGGCAATAGAGACCTTTTCCTTCCCAGCGGATTTTTCTAATAACTCCAGAAGAGGAAGTGTGGCCTTAGTAACAGCTAATTCCCCCAAGGCGGTAGCAGAAGAACAAACCACTTCTTCCCATTTAAAAGAAAGCATACGGACTAATAATTCAATCCTAGAATCAACGTCTATTTTTGACACAGCTAAAACTGCCTCCTCACGTATCGCTTCGTTTTCGTTATCCAAAAGTAAAAGAATCTTCTCAAACCCGTACGGCCTTTCAACGGATACCAAGTATTTAATCAACCAATAAATACTTTGCGTATCAGCCTTATAAGCCAATGATTCATAAATAATATCGATATCCCGGTCAAAGAAATACAGGCAGATAGAGTTAAAAGCTTCCTGGCTTACCAACTCATTCGCGCTAGAAAGCTTCACCAACAGATCTCGGATTTTCTCTTCCCTTATCCTTTGCTCGTCCAAAATTCCCATACCTCTTTCTTCTCTTGCTCTACTTGCCCGCTCTCAAGGGCGGTAAAACTTTCCACGATCCCTTTAAAATCCCCTAGAATAAAATAAACTTCATTGCGTAAAAAAATGATTTCTTGATTCCCCGGCCAGATCTTAATCGCATTATCTAAGACGTCTTTTGCCTTTTCATGCTGGTTTAACTCAAACAGGCAGCGCACAAACCCAACTATGATCTCAGGATGGTTCGTATCAATATCCAGGCTGCTACGGTATGCCTGGCTAGCTAACGATAAATAATACCCGGTAAGGTGCTTTTCAATCAACCCGCTCCCAACATATTTTAGATAAAGTTGGCCTAGTTGCGCGAAATCAATCGCAGCGCCCCTAGATTTAGTTTTTTTAATCATTAACTCAATTTCTTTATTAATATAACTATCCATCTTCAGTAATGCTGCAGCGGCATAGAGCCTGACGTCAGCGGCGGGATCAGAAAATGCCTCTTTGAGAAGCTGCACGTTTTCTTTCTTCAGGTCACGGGAGAGTTTTTCAATTACCCGTAGCTTAAATGCCATTTCCTCCCCACGCATAATATCAATAAAAGGCTCAAAACCGATCTCACTCCTCAACCTATTTAAAACATTGACGGACCTTTCAAAAAATGGAGCATTATAGTTTTTTTGCGTGATATATTTTTCGTATTCATTATAAAGCCCGGTTTTAAAATTTTTCCCGAACCATTTAACCGCGATAATCAAAAAAAGTGCGGCAATTAATCCAAAACCCGGGAAAAACACAACCAAAACCAGGCTAAAAAAATATACTGCTCTTAATTGCTCTTTTTTCTGTAGCATTAAATATTCCCTATTCCAAATGATTTAACCGCCACACTCAGCAGTTGCCCTGACTCTCTTATTTCCGGGCTGTCTTCCACAGGATAAATATTTAAATTACATTCTGGGCTCTGCGGAATCTGAGTACTTAAGATCTTTTTTAATTCCTGGTTCATTTTTTCATAATCTACCAAGATATCTTTTTTGGCACGTAATGGGCTGATCAAAGCAAAGACCCCCTCAAATTTATAGCGAAAAAACATATCGCTTTGCATAAAA
Source organism: Candidatus Omnitrophota bacterium (assembly GCA_028717765.1). The sequence goes on from JAQUNE010000011.1 coordinate 8,314, forward strand.
TTTCTTTTCGCCAAAGAGATCACCGTACGGCAAAGGAGATCCTGAGTGGTTTTGTGAAAAAAACCGAATCCATCTAATTTTAATAAAGATACGGTCAATGGCGCCTTAAACTGGCGCGCGCGCGCAAACTCTCTTTCTAAAGCAAAAGAAAGAAAACCATAGCTATAAACTCCATATTCTTCATCCCAAAATTTCTTTTCCATTGCCGAATCGCAAACCTCTTTATTCGCCAAGGCCCTGCCTGTCCAATCCACGATTAATTCCATTAATTCAAGGTTGGTCTTGTTTAATTGCAAAAAATCGATCTTCTCAATATTCACTACACCACGGGTCTGCCCGTCATCGTCTTTTAAAGGAAACATTGCCAGCACATTTCCGTATTGATGAAGATACTTCTCTGAATCTTTAAACTGCAGGATATCCCTGACAGTAACCGGATTGTTTTGCTTAAGAGCCAAGGCCATAATACTGTTTTTCTCTATTGTCTTTCCTTCCACGATCTCCGTCTGGAGCAATCCCCGGGAGGCCTTTAAAACAAAATAATCTCCTTCTTTTAAATAAAGTGATGCTTTTGATACATGGAAATACTCTCCTAATATATCGAGGCAGCCAGAATAAATACTCTGCTCGTTAAGAGTCTCTAATTTTTTTGCCGCACTATAAAGTGTTTTTACTGTAGAAGTTTCTCCCACGATCCTTGATTCGAGTATGCGGCGCGCCTTTTCGCTAGCCTCCATCTGTTCGTTTGTGGCGCGCAGAGTCTCCTGTAACCTATCCAGCTCCCTATCCTTCTGGGCTTCTGACTCTTTATATTTCTGGCGGATACTTCCCAATAACGGGCCGACGATAATAAACGCCGCAGGAAGCAAAAAATTACCCGCCTCAATCATGATCTCTAATCCTGTACGGGTGGGAAATTTTTGTAAAACAAATAAAATAACATGCGCTGCCGCAACAAAACTTACGCTCACCCCGGGGATAAATCCGTAACGCGTAGAAATCAAAAGTATGGCTATCCAATAAGGATGTATAGGCATCTTCATGAACCCAGGGTCGCCCTTTAAAAAAAGGTAGTTCAATGAATCATAAATAATAAAAGCAAGTACGATCTCCCGTAAATAATAATTTTTCTTCATCTTGATTTCCTTTTTTCCTGCAGCCGTAAAATCAGGTTAATTTTTTTTATCCATCCCTCGATATTTTCATACTTGTTGATAAAATATAATCTTAACTGCCGCAAGGCTATATAGTCGTTAAGCTCTAACGGCTCCGGGGCAAAGATCATAATACTGATCCCGCTTAGCTTCGGATCAGCTGATTCCCTGATACTGCGGCAAAGATTAAAACCGCTTCTTTCCATAATAATATTATAAGCTACAAGATCGTATTCATTTTTTTCAAGCAGGCTCATAATATCATCGCATTGATTAAGCGTAGTAACTTCAAACCCATGCCAAGAAAGGTACTGACTCATAACTTCCAGCATCTTTTCATCATCATCCGCAAGGAGTAATCTGGGCATATTTGTTATCCTTAAAATAAAGCTTTCACTGAAGTTGAGACGGTAGAGGAGTTACCTTGTCCGCTAGTACCATTAATATTATTATCATACTCAAAGGCTAAGGTAGACTTAATGTTATCCTTTAACCAGATATCCATCGCCAGGTTTGAAAGCGTATAATAGAATTTTCTCTTCGCATCATAAGCCCTGCTTAATGACGCGGAAACCTCTAATATTTTTCCTAAGCGTTTTTCAATATAAAAACCCCCGTAATAAATATGCTCATCGCCGATAAAATCCAAAACATCCTCAGCATTATTAAAAGATTTGTTCCAGTGGGTAAGCTTACAATGAAAATTAAAAGAGATGTAAGGCTGGCGTAAGATCAAATAATTTAAATATGTATCGTTAAATACCTTGTACCCCAGCGAATCTTTGCCATTAACCTGGTTCTCCTCTCCCTTTAACCTGTACCAGTCGACCTCATAAAGATTACCTAGGGTAAAGCGTTCAAAAAAAGTATAATCATTATCAAAAGTCAACTTGTCAATTTTGGCTTGCTTATCCAATCCTTGGATAGGGTCACGTACTAAATGATTGTAATCATAGGCCAATTTCGAATGCAGATTTTTTTGATTAAATTCTACACCGAACCCCGGCTCATTAAAGGCTTTGCCAAAAAGATAAGCAACCTCCCAGTTTAAGTAAAATTTAAAGGCGCAATTAGCAAAATATTCTGCTTTAATTCTGTTACTAATCACATTTTTATCCACACCCGGAGTACTTCCTAGCGCCATCACCCTTAATTGCTCCTCGACAAGATTAGCGCTAAGCCGTAAACGATGATTGACCCATCCACTGGCCCCCTCAGTAATAGTATAATGACGTAAGGACTGCGGGCCGTGCAGGTAATCAAAATTTAAATTTATGGCATTAGATCCTTCTTCTTTAGCATGCAGAAAATCCCAAATAATTTCATTTTTCCTTAATTTATCCTGAGATAATAAAAGATACTGGTCCTTAGCCTCAGGAAGCAGGTTCATAATTGTCAAAGTAGCGGCATAATCCCGGCGTAAACTCCAATCCTGCGGAGATTCGTTTAATAATGACTCTAGTATTATAAGCGCCTGCGGCCAGTTGCCTTCCCGGGAGAGAATGATATATTTTAATTCCTTTACACGCCTATTATCACTGCCCAAGGCGTCTTCTAACCTCTTCAATAATTCCTTGGCCTTGGCCACTTGCCCTTTATCTACATAAATATTTCCCGCAAGCTGCAACAAATCAATATTCCCGGAATAGTTATCCAGTAATGGAATAACGATTCTTTCCACCTGGCTCTTTTGATTTAATTTCCAGAGTATCCAGGCCTCTTCGATCTGACGCTCCAGCTCTGGCGTTTTAGCCTCGTAAGAAGTGCTATCTGCTAGAACTTCATTACTAGCGCTAGCGGCCTTCTCCCCGGATAAGCCTGAGGGCTTCTCTGTACTCTCGCTCGCTTGCGGACTTTTCACCCCAGGCGTTAAGAATATCGCCAAGCAAATGATGGGTATGATAGTCCCCGCCGGTTGCTTCATTATACCTCCTCAAAACCTGTGCTGCTTTTTTATAATCGTTAAGGTCAAAATAACTCTGGCCTAATATTTTTAAAAGCTGATAATTCTTCGGGTTATTATTGTAAAACTCTTCGATCACCGATAGATAACCATCGGTTTTATCCTGTGTTTCAAACTGATAAATCAATCCGGAAATAAATTTCTTATCTGCGGAAAACCGATTAAAGAGCTCTCCAAGCAACAACTGGGCCTCTTTATTCTTTTTATATTCTAATAGTTTTATTACTAAAGTTAAGGCAAAATTCTTGTTTTTTTGATTTCCATCGTAAATTTTTTTGTATAAAGCTATTGCCTTTTCCGCTTGCCCGCCTGCATCATAAGAATGTGCCAACTGTAACTGCGCGTCCGCCTCTTGGGGATATTTTTTTAAAATTGCCAGGTACGTGTTTTGTGCGCGTAAAACTTCTTTTCTCATCGAATAAAATTCCGCCAGGTCATAATAATCTGTAAGGTTCGCCGCTTCTTTTTTGATTAACCATTGATAAAGTTTTATCAAGCCGGGGATATCCTTATTTATTTTATAATATGAAATTAATTTATATTTTAGCTCTGATGACTTAGGGTTAAACTGCAGTAACTTAAACCACACCGCAGCAGCATCCTTTTCCATCATATTATTCTCATAAAACTCCGCGAGCATTTCATAGAATGTTGGATTTTGCGGATATTTGGCGATCATCTGATGAGAAATCTGTAGGAATTTCTGTATATCGCCATAATAAAGCAGGCTATTTAAATACCGGCTAGTGCTAGCGAGGTCTTCCGGCGTTTCCCGGAAATGACGCTCCAGATAGAATTTTGCCTGGTCGAATATACCTGATTTGGTATACAAGCTTCCCAATTCGCGCTGCGAGGGAAAAAGCATTACCGCAAATATTGCAATGATCATAAAAAAAGTAATTGATTTCCAGAGAGAGATCCCCATAATTTATCTTTTTGTAATCACAACCTCAATTCGCCCTTTTGCCGGAACCTTTATTTCTAAAATTCCATCTTTATCGGTATTAAAATTTTTCGCGAAAATTTCTTTTACCTTGTCCTCGCCAATTATTCTTACCTGGTAGGTAGCCTCAGGAAAGAAATTGGCAAATTTATATACCGCATCCCCAAAACCTCTGCTGCTAAAAGAAATGTTCTCTGGTGAGATATTTAAATTCGAGACTATTGCTGATGCGCTAACCAAATAGGCCCGCTTTGGTGCTTCTTTAGTCAAATAAAGAAGTGCTTGATTGCCTTGGTCAAGATGAATATAGAGAAAATTTTCCCAGTGGCAAAAACCTAAAATTCCTTTGGATTTTTCCAGGTCCGGAAAAGAATGACAATCATCAAGGCGTACGGTCCGGCAGTTACCGTAATCACGGAATTCCCAAGCGCCAGGCACAAGTTGAGAAATTTTCCCAGAATAAAACCCCTCCACTATAGCTGCGTATTCTGAAGTAAAAATTGGGATAATCTCCTGCTTCAAGGCGTAATCATACACTTGTTTAACAGCATCCAGGGATTGTTGCTTCTGTCCGCTGTAATAATGATAATAGACATTTATCGGGCTGATCCTGCGCGGTGTGGTCTTTACTACGCTCGGCCTTTCTGTCTGTTCAAAGGTCTGCCTGACAAATTTATACCCGTAAAAAGGGCCGGTCCATCTATTGGTATAGATATTATCATTAGCATTACTTGTATAAGGCTGCAGGCTATCATGATCCTGCCTGCCTAAGGCCGCTACCCCTGTAAAAGAAGGCACTTCATTATCAAAACGCGAATCACCTCCATTAATATTTTCTATTCCCAGAAGCTTGGTCATCGCAATTGCTGCGGCAAAAGGACGGCAGTCCCCGGTCCACTGGAAAAGAACCACTTTTTTATTACCACTAAGAAGATTTTGATTAACATACTCTACAGGAAGTTTTATTTCCCGCTCTACCATCTTTGTCCGGTCAACATAAATCCTCATTGCTACATCATAAAGTGATTCTGATAAAAGATCTAAATCCTGCCCCGTAATGATCTGCCGTGAATACCCTTTAATCGCAAATACGGTCAATTGCCTTTTCCAGTCCAAAGGATGCGTAAAACCATGCACCCCAGCTTCGATATTATCCGGTTTTAACATCTCTTTAGCTAATTCCATCAATTGACTGGAGCCATAATATCTTGGGTCAATCTCAGCCACAATAAAAGAAACAGTTATCGGGAGGTCGTATTTTTTTAAAATCTCATCATGAATAATTTCTGCACAGATGCGGCTACGGTCTATTTCTGAAGGGGTACGCAAACCGTCTCCATCAATGTGCGAATAGAAAATCCTGCGCCCAAATAATGTGGTGGTATCAAACCTGGGCGCATCTTTTAAATCAAAGGCCTGCGCAAAAAATAAAAAAGGATTGATCCGCCAGCGCATTTTATCGGTAATCGGATCGATAAATATCTCATAACTCTCCGCGGCATAACCGCCATTGGGGGTAGTAATCACCACAGCACTCTTACCATCTTTAATATCCGTACGATTTAACTCTAAGTAAACCTTATTACGGCTATCAAGCGAAGTAATCTTTTCATATAAAAGTAGCTCGTCCTTTAAGCTCCTCTCAAATTCCACCATCTGGCTGTCTTTATATTTTACTTCAATCACAAAGGGGTTTTTTATCCATTCTCCGTCATACTCCAAATTAATACTATGAAAAATTTCATTTAAGATCTCTTCTGGAACTTCCTGATTGGTTTTACTATCTTTATAAGCACCGAAATTTCCCAACATCACCAGTTTTTTCCCTTTTCTGACCTGATTACTCACCCAGTGGCAATATTGCACGGCATTAGGAAGGTTATCATTTTTAAACCAGGTAAGGATTCCATATACTTCTTCCATAGTCTCATCTGAAGGCAAACCCTTAGTAAGGTCATGGAACTTCACCTTCATCCCAAGATAATTTAGGACCATCTCGGCATTATTATGGATCAGGTTATTATCTTCGCTTTCGCTATAAGGATCCGTAGAATCAAAAATTGCCAGGATCACCCTTTTTCTTTCTCCTGGCCAAGCCTGGGAAAAAGAAAAAATAAAGAAGAAAACTAAAAATGCGATAAAAATCCTAGTTTTCATATATCCTGTCCAAGTTCTTTTGCGCGATATAGGGTTTAAATCCAAGTTCCCTTAACTGCCGGGAATATTGCTTGGCCAGCTCTTTCTTATCCTGCGCAATATAATCTATAGCAAATACAGGCAGGTTAAATTGCGCCTGGATTTTTTTTAAAACCTTAAGCTTATATTCGCGCTCTGCTAAGGGCACCTCTTTATAACTGTTATTTTTAAAATCAATCATCGAATGGATATCTTCAACAAGCATTCCGCTTAAATAAGGGGCAATTTCTTCAAGGATAGAAAAACCATTATTACTGATCAAAAGTAACTGGGGATATTTTTCGTGGATCGACTTTACTAATTGCACCATCGCCTTCTTCTCTCCCGAATATTTTTCCGGAGAATCTAACTCAAGCATCTCTGCGGTATCGAGCGTATCCAGCATTAATCCCTGAAAACCCAGAGCAACGATCTTAGGAACCACTTCTTCAAGGATAATTTTCTGCCAAAAAGTATCCCTGACATCAACATAGTAACTACCCCAATTAGGATTCTTTTTCACCAGGCATTTTTTATTCTGGATACTCTGCCAATAGGAACGGTAAGTAGCAGCTTCGCCAAGGCTGATATAGGCAATGAGAACCATCTTGTTTTTTAAAATTTCTAATTGCGGATGGCTATCCGGATCAAGGATCGCTAGCTTGAAATTTGAAATTACAGCAGGCTTTATCTCTGTTTGTGCAGGATCGTAGCTAAGCAGAATGAACCATTTCTCTACGGAATTCAGGGGATTGGAATTACCAGAAGCACAGCCAAACGGAAAGAAAAATGAAGGTAAAATAAATATAACTAGGATTATAACTGCCGCGATATGTGATGTTTTCATCACATTCTATATAAGTTTTTTTATCTCCTGTAAAAGCTCTTCCGCGTTATAGGGCTTTGTGACATATTTATCCGCGCCTGACTCCATTCCCCAGAACTGATCGCTCTCTGTGGTCTTGGCAGTAAGCAAAATTACCGGAATCGCCTTATATTTGGGGTCATCTTTTAACTTCCTGCAGACCGCAAAACCATTAGGAGGAGGAATTAATACATCCAGGATAATCAGATCCGGTTCGCTTGACTTTACCTTATCCATGGCCTCTGTCCCGTTATAGGCAGTAACCACCTCATAACCATTGGCACGCAGGCGCATCTCTAATAATTTCACAATATCCGGCTCATCATCAACCACTAATATTTTCTTCGCCATAGTAATTTTATATTATAATTTATTTTTGATTTTAAATCAAGAACTATTTACGCTGGAAAGAGTTAGGGATTTTTTAGAGAGGAAAAAAACAACGCTGGAGGCACTGCGCTCACTGCTCGGCTTGTCGCCTCGCAACGTTCGCGCTAGTGCCACAAAAAATTTCCTTGTTGGAAATTTTTTGTGGAGCAGATGGGATTCGAACCCACGGCCTTCGCGATGCGAACGCGACGCTCTCCCAGCTGAGCTACTGCCCCAAAAATTTTGCTTAATTTATTGAAACAGAAGGCATTTTAATGCGGTTGCGCATGTTTATTTCTGGATTATCAACCGCAACAGCATTGGCAGGATTCCAACGACAGACGAGCACCACATCAATATAGTTATCGCTTAAGCTGCCGTCCGCTTTCACTGGCTTAGTTACGGTAAGAGAAACAAAACTGTTACTATTACTTAAGTTATTTATCTGCGTGCCCCAGGCGGGATTACAGGCTGTACAACTAGAATCAGTACATGCAGGGCAAAATTGTAGCTGGTTCCCATCGCGTCGATAAGCGATCCAGTGGTCAAGGGCATCTCTTCTGCCATTGGGAGTATTAGCTGCAGCACCAGCTGTAGTATCAGGCACATCGATAAAAACACGTACTGCCTCATCCGCACCAATCGGCGCTGTATTTACCACCATATTTACACCGTCAGTGGTTTCATTTCCAATAGCATTAGCAATATTCTTGCTCATATGCTCTAAGATTAAAGATGCTGTATTCTGTAATTTTGCCCTTCTATCCGAAGTAATCGTCTGGAAGTTAGTAAACAAACTGATACTGGTAAAACCCAAGGAAATTACTGAAAGCAAAATTATCGCGATCAATAATTCTATCAGTGTTAATGCTTTTTCTCTATGCATAAATTATGGATTCGGAGGTCTTTCGTTCCAGGTAACCGTAAGCCTGACTTTACGCAGGTTGCCTACTTGACTGATTTCGTACGTAGGCGTATAGGTTATGCCATTGGAAT
>JAQUNE010000012.1:0-4163 GCA_028717765.1 Candidatus Omnitrophota bacterium
ACTTGTACCGATAGAACCCGTTGACCCTAATACTGCGATATATTGCATACTACTTTAAAATAATGCTGATGTAAAAATAAAATACCGGAGCGGTAAAAAGCAAACTATCCATCACATCTAAAACTCCACCCATCCCCGGCAAGGTCGTACCAGAATCTTTCACCTGGCAATCCCGCTTGATCAGTGATTCGGATAAATCGCCTAATTGCCCGAGAATACCCAGCACCAGGCCGATTAAGACCGCATGAAAATTACCCATTTTTATAAGCGGGCTACAAGCCAAAGCCCCCAAGATACTAAAGACCAACCCTCCAAATGAACCTTCAATTGATTTATTAGGGCTAATCCGAGGTATGAGCGGATTTTTACCGAAGCGCGACCCGACCAGATAAGCGCCGATGTCGCCTAATTTCGTAATCGTCAATACCGTAATAAAAAGCCCGATGCCGTCATGGAAGTTGCGGATCTTAATCAAGAAACTAAAGAACCACGACACGTAAAGAATGCCGAAAACCGTAGTCGAAATATCCACCACTACCCCGCTATTTTTTCTGCGCTTAAAAAGCATCACAATTAAGAATAATAATGTCAGGATAATAAAGAGAAGCTCCCATTTCTTTGTCAGCTCAAAATGCGAGATGATAGAGATGGGAATAGTCGAGCCCATGATAATCCCAAAATATTTATAGGCGCTAATCCCTTTCTTTTCCAACATCGTAAAAAATTCATAGAGCCCCGTGATAATAAACACAATCATCATCAGGTTAAAAAACCAGGTAATAAATACCGTGGCAAAAATTATTGCAATTAAAACTATAGAAGTAAGTATCCTCTTAATCAACATTATATGCCGCCGAATCTTCTTTCTCTTTTCTGATAAACCTCTATTGCCTTCTCTAGGTCCTTAGCGCCGAAATCCGGCCAGTACTTCTTGGGAAAATAAAGCTCGGCATAAGAAAGTTGCCAGAGCAGGAAATTGCTTAAACGCATTTGCGCGCTAGTACGGATTAAAAGGTCCGGATCAGGCAGATTTGCAGTGTATAAATAACGGCTAAAAACATCTGTATCTAAATCACTTACTTTTTCCTCGCCGCTTTGTACCTTCAGGCAGAAACATTTTAGCGCGTCAACAATTTCCTGGCGGCTGCCGTAATTCAGCGCTAAAACTACTGTCATGCCGGTATTGTCTTGCGTCTGCAGCTGGGCTTGCTTAATTTTATCCTGAAGATACTTAGGGACCGGATCGCCTCTACCGATGGCAAGAAAACGGATATTGTTCTTATCTAATTCCCGGATCTCTCGGTCGAGAAAATTATTTAGATAGCGCATCAGGATGCTTATCTCACCCTTAGGCCTAACCCAATTCTCGCTTGAGAAAGCAAAGAAAGTAACTACCTTTACACCCAACTGCGCCGCAGCACGCACGATCTCTTTAACCCTCTTCACACCTTCACGGTGGCCGGCTGTACGCGGCAATCCTTTTTCCTTCGCCCAACGGCCATTACCGTCCATAATAATGGCAATGTGCTTAGGAATATTGTTCTTATCGATCATATTATAGTTACAGAAATTACTGATGGACTCGGTAATCTATTTCAGGAAATATATTATCTTTATATTCTATATCTCTGAGCCAGTTTTCATCAACAGAACCTGACTTGATCTGCTCATACAAAGTAGTAAATCTTAAGATGTGATCTTTAGTGCGCTTCACAGCGTAAGAAACATGGGTACCGGTTCCCATAATAAAAGCCCAATCCGAACTTTGCGCTAAAAGTAATTCCCTCAGGGCTTGGTTTAAGGCACGCTTAACCACACCATTACAATTAGTCTGTGAAAAACTTTTGGCCAATTCAGTCATGCGCGCAGAAGATTGATGCAGATAGCGATAAATCCAGTCATTCGGCCCCTGCAGCCACATTTCGCTGTAACCTTTCCATCCCCAGCTTGACATGGAAGGAGTGAGTACCTGATTGCGCGGATTTTCTAATAAATACTCTGTAGGTGTGATCATGCGGATTGTCTTCTGGTCAAAATGAATTTTACGCATGAGGAATTCCAGCCACATTGGCCCCTCATACCACCAATGGCCGTATAATTCCGCGTCATACGGAGAAACGATCATCGGTTTTTTCTGCATAAAATCATAAAGATACTCTACCTGCTTTTCGCGGTTATACATAAAGTTTCCCGCGTGCTCTGCCGCCTTCTCCCATGCCATATGCGCATTATAGGGTTGCTTATTGTCGCTACCGGTAATCCGGTAATATTTAATTCCGGTATTAACCCTAATGCCGTCGGGATGTATATAAGGCTTAATATAATCGTAATCCAGGTCAAAACCGATATCGCGGTAAAATTCGCGGTAATAATAATCTCCTGGATAGCCTTCTATCGAAGACCAAACCTGTTTTGACGATTCTAAATCCCTGCCAAAACAGGCTACACCTGATTTACAATATACGGGCGCAAAAACGCCATACTTGGGCCGGGGCGTACCATGCAGTACTCCATGCGCGTCGCCAAAGAAATAACGCAATCCGGCTTCTTTTAGAATTTCGTCATGGCCAGGCTGGTACCCGCATTCAGGCAACCAAATTCCATTAGGCTTTCTGCCAAATGTTTTTTCGTAGTGGCTAACTGCCACTTTTACCTGTGCCCGCACTGATTCCCTGCAGATATCCATCAAAGGAAAATATCCGTGCGTTGCCCCGCAAGTAACAATTTCTATTTTACCTAAATCCTGGAACCCCTTAAAGGCATTAACGAGATTTCTTCTATACCTTTCAAAAGTATCGCGCGCCCTAGAAAAATTATGCAGGTACATCAAAGCAAGCGCGTGAAATTCCCCTTGCCAGCGGGTTCTCTCTACTTCTCTATGTGCTAGCTCAATCAACTGATTAATATGTTTTAAATATCTTTCCTGCAGGAGCCCATCAGAAAGCATGGAGATCAGGCTGGGGGTTAAAGACATGGTGACACGAAAATCCACCTTGTCATTAACCAGGCGCTCAAAGACCTCAATCAAAGGAATATAGGTCTCGGTGATTGCTTCGTAAAGCCACTCTTCTTCCAGAAAATCTTCATGCTCCGGATGTCTGACAAACGGTAAATGCGTATGCAATACTATACAAAGATAGCCTTTATTCATGCTTAGCATGCTCCCTTAGGTTAGAGTGTGATTTTGTTTCTCTTGTGACTATCGGAGTAATTGTCCTAGTTTCCAGCTCATCAGCAGAAGTAGCTTCTACGGGGATCACTTGTTTTCCGTCAGGTAAAGCAAAACGTAAACTAAAAGTTCCATCGGGCCGCAATTTCAAGGGTTTGCCTTGAATGGTAACCTTTGCATCTGGTTCGGTAGCCCCATAAACAATCAGTTCCGTATTGACCACCAGCCAGAATTTTCTTTCTCTGGGTTTTCTTACTGGGCTAGCCATTGAAGCTATTCCCGGAGAAGATAATAGCCTTTCTCTCCAGGCTTTGCCTACAGGAGAGCTTTTTCCGAAACCAAAACCCATTCCATAAAGCCGGGCAAACATATCTTCCGGGATCATCCATTCCTCGTCAGTGATCCAAGACGGCCCATCTATTGGGGTTTGCACGATATTCGAACGCACGATCATAATAAACCTGCCGTCCGGCAAAAGCAATCCATAATCAACACACCATGACCTACCCGGGCCATTGGTATCAATATACCAATTACTTGCCTGGCTGCCGACTTCAATATCAAAAAAACGATGCGCGTTATTCCCGTTAAACATTAGGTCCGTCACATCATAAACCCTTAAGATCCTTTTGGCGCTGTAAAAGGCCTGTCTAAGCTGATGTTGTAAACGTTCAAAACTACCTCCGGTAACTTCCCAGTAAGTATGCAGCCAACGCGGATCACGTACTTGAAGCACTATCTTATCCTGACCAAAACTACCCGGCAATTCTTCTAACACCCGGGGAGCTGACGGAGATTGAGGAGTAAAAAATTTAATTCTTTCCGCCACCAATTCCTGCATCCCATGAATTTCTTTTACCGAAACAGGAGAAACTTCTTTTTTCGCTCTGCGCGGGGAGATCTTTTTAGCTGAAATAGTTTTCTTCTTTTTGCTTATGGTATCTTTTATTTTCTTTTTTACTTTTCTTAGGATCGCCAAAAGAATCACCTCCTT
>JAQUNE010000012.1:4263-13893 GCA_028717765.1 Candidatus Omnitrophota bacterium
TTAATAAAAAGGGGGATATCTATCCCCCTTTTTATCGAACAAAAAATCTGTTCTTTTATATTCTCATTCTATGTCATTTTTTACTTTTGGTGGATTTACCTTTGCTCAAAGCATCCTTAAGGTCCTCTTCTAAGGCTTCTTTGAGCTTAGTTACCTTCTGTAACTCTTCCTTTAAGCTATTGTCCACCATCTGCTCTTGAAGCAGGGCCTTTTTGGTTGCCTGATGAGCGGCTTTCTCTTCTTCCAGTTGCCCAGAAAGAGCAGTGATTTTTGTTTCCAACGCCTGCTTTTCTTGAGTAAATTTGCTCATTTTTTCTTCTAGATCCAGGCGAGTTGCCATTTCTTTATCACGAGAGCGCTTCTGGCGCGCAGCATTGGTACATGAACTAATCGTCCCGAGAAAAAAGATTACTGATAATATTGCTAATATTAAGATTACCCTGGTCTTTAAGGCTTCCTCCATATTGCCCCCTAGCTCACTTTAGGTTTTCTTTGGGCTCTAGCATTTCGCCCTGAGATTGCCCTTCTTTTACTTTGGTCATCGCAGGCAGAATTACAATTTCCACACGCCGGTTTAACTGACGGCCTTCTCTATTATCATTACTAGCTACAGGATTAAATTCTCCGTAGCCGGTTGCGGTTAAACGGTCAGGTGAAACATTTTCTTTATTCTCTAGATAATGTAAAACACTTAAAGCGCGCGCGGAAGATAATTCCCAGTTTGATTTCCATCCAGAGTGTTTAATCGGAATATTATCCGTGTGCCCCTCAATGCCTACCCTATTCTGAGGAACATTTTCATTAAGCACGGTAGCTACTTTATCCAAAATATTATGCGCTTCCGGCCTGATTTTATCCTTTCCGGAATCAAATAAAAGATCTCCTACGACTGTAATCACTAAGCCCTTTTCCATCATTTTCAGGCTTACTTGTTTATCCTGGATCTCTTTGCCTAATCGCTCCTCAAGCAACCTTTTGGTGTTATTTAATTCATCAAGTTGCGCATTGAGTTCGTCAATCTTCTGTACATCCGAACGCCTGCCGGTTTGGAAAACAAAAGTACAGCCGGCGATAAAAAAAGACAAAAAAGCCACCACACTGATTTTAAAGAGATTGCCTTTCATAACTCGTCCTCCTGTTTTAAGTTAGAGATTTTTTTGAATGGAATTTAACTATAACATAATCAACTAGTTTAGTCAAGAAGTTTCGTACGGGATTTTTGGGTTTAAACAAATATAGTTTCTTCCCTGGCTGATCCTATAGATACAACAGAAATCCGCGTCTTGAGCATATCTTCCAAATAAGAAAGGTAACTTTTCGCGTTTTTGGGGAGATTTTGATAGGTTTCAACACCACAGACTGGCACCTTCCATCCTGGCATGGTTTTATAAACCGGGATTGCCTTCTCTAAAACCTCCAGGTCATAAGGAAATTCCTTAAAGGTCTTACCTTTATATTTATAAGCAGTACAGATTTTAATTGATTTTAACCCATCTAAAATATCTAATTTCATAATTGCCAGTTCTGAAATACCATTAAGCATAATCGCTTCTTTAACCATAATAGTATCGAACCATCCGCAACGCCTGGGCCTGCCGGTTGTGGCGCCAAATTCACGCCCTTTTTCACGCATAAAGTTTCCAAAGGCCCGGGTAAATTCTGTAGGGAAAGGGCCCTCTCCGACTCTAGTGGTATAAGCCTTGGCAACACCAATTACCTTATCTAAGCTCACAGGAGCAACACCTGTGCCAATACAGGCTCCTCCGGAAGTGGCGGAAGAAGAAGTAACAAAAGGATAGGTTCCAAAATCAATGTCCAAAAAGGTCCCCTGCGCACCCTCAAAAAGTATATCCTTTTTATCTTTAATTGCCCGATTCAAGAGTTGCGAAGTATTGCATATAGACGCAGAAAGCATTTTGCCGTAATCTAGATAGTCTTGATAAATTTTTTGAAAGCTATATTCCGGATGTTGATAGACTTTTTTAAAAATCTCGTTCTTTTCTTTTAAATTATCCCGCAACTTCTCTGCTAAAACCTTAGGATTTAAGAGGTCGATCATCCTGATGCCGCAACGGTTAATTTTATCCGCATAACACGGGCCGATACCCCTGCCGGTAGTACCGATTTTATTTTTTCTTTTGCTCTCGCGCAGCTTATCCAAGATTTTATGATACGGCATGATTACGTGCGCTAATTCAGAAATTTTTAGGCGCCGGTCAATATCAATGCCACTGCAAGCTAAACCCTTAATTTCTTTCACCAGCATTTCCGGATCGATTACTACACCATTACCGATACAACAGATCTTCTTTGCATGTAAAATTCCAGAGGGGATAAGATGAAAAATATACTCTTTTCCCTTGGCCACCACTGTGTGCCCGGCATTGCTGCCGCCTTGATAGCGGACAACCAAGTCAACTTTCTGGGACAAGATATCAATCATCTTGCCCTTGCCCTCATCACCCCATTGCGTGCCAACGATTACGATATTCATCTTATGGATTCATAGTAAAAATTTTACGCGCGATATCCGGATACTTGGCAATAAATTTCAGCTCATCATCTACCAGCGGCCTCTGATTATGCACATTGGCATAACGCACTAACTCCAGGATCTTAGTGGCCTCTTCCTCATTATGAAATTCTATCTCTAACTTTTCATAAACATTTCTAAAACCCTTGATCCCCGAGTATTCTCCGGCGGTAATCTGGCGTCCGGTTTCAATAATCTCCGGATCCCCCCTGCCTAGCTCTTCAAAATCATAGAGCTCATAATTACGCCTGTCCTTGAGCGCTCCGTCAGCATGGATGCCGGATTCATGGGCAAAGGCATTTGAACCTATCCCCGGCTGATTTATCGGAATAGGCACGCCAAAAGCATAAGAGGCATATTTACAGGTCTTCCAAGCCTTTTTCAAATCAATTCTTTCGTCCAAAGAATAATCTTCCATGCCATGGCCATACTTGATTGCCAAGATCACGGAGACCAGATCCGCGTTTCCCGCCCGCTCGCCCATACCATTAATACAGGTATTAATATACGCATCGCAGCCGCTATCTATTGCTGCCTTTGCACCGGCGATAGAATTCGCCACCACTAATCCTAAGTCATTATGGCAATGAATTTCAATCGGCAGAGAAACTTCCTTGGCTAAAATTTTGATCCGGTCATAGATTGTAAAAGGCGTATCGCATCCTAATGTATCGCAGTAACGAATCCTGTCTACGCCGATATCTTTGGCCGCTTGAGAGAACTCAATCAGATAGCTGATGTTTGTCCTTGAGGCGTCCTCCGCGTTGACACAGATCGATTCCGCACCTGATTGCCTGGCCTCTTTCACAGCTTGCGTCATTTCCTTAATTACGGAGGAGTGGTCAAGTTTACCTTTAAACTTATGGATAATCATCTGGTCGGAAGTAGAGATAGAAAGATTAAGATATTTTATCAGCGGTGCCATTTTAAAGGCAGTCTTCACATCTTCAACAGTAGCGCGGATCCAACCGCTTAACTTTATCGGCGATAAAGCGCCCATGCGGGATAATTCCAGGTTCGCGTTCAGGTAACTTGTTTCATGGCGGGTAACCGGAAAGCCAAATTCCGACTGGGCAACCCCCATTTCATTAAGATAAAGATTGATCATCGTCTTCTGTAATTTAGATAGACAGATACGTGAGGTCTGAACCCCGTCACGGTTAGTAACATCCAAAATATAAATTTTTGGTTTTGGCATATCTTCCTCCAACTCTAGCGTTATTTTTTCAATATCTTGCGCAATTCTTTCTCAGTCACCGCGCCTTGGGTGCCAAATATCTCCTGGTTATTTACCAAATATGTCGGGCCCAACATTACCTGCACCTCTTTATTCGTACGAATATTTTCTTTTAAAAGCTCCTTAGCTTCCTGACTCTTAGCGCAAGTCCTGATTTTGGCACTCTCTGCTTCGGACAAACAATCTTCCCACCAGGTAGAATTAATATTTTTTGCCCGGCAGCTAATGTAATTCCAGAATTTATCAGGATAATATTTTGCTACACAGACCGCACGCAGATCTTCTTCTAATTCTGGTTTTCCGTTATAAGTGTCAAAATTCCCATTATTCTCAGTAGCTAAAAAATGCACCTGCGGATGAAAATTCTTTACTGAATCTAATACACTTGGGCTATCTTTAATAAAAAGGCTGATAAATAAATCCAGGCTTCCTTCTGTTTTTTTGCGCTCTAAAAAAAAGGAGATCCCGCTATATTGCGGCTTCACCAGGTAATAGTTACCTTTTATCTCAAATCTTTCCTTAAAATCGGGGAATTTTTTATCCTGCTCAACTTCTTTTGCGAAAAGGTAGCTCGGGAGATTCTTGATTCCCAGCTCCCCGAGGATCTTCTTAGCTGCATCTTCGGGATAATATAGGTAAGAGACTTCTAATCCCGGAAAAATGTTTTTAAGTTGTTTGGTAAAATTTTTGCTGCCACAGGCAATGCAATTTTTTGGTTCAATCACCAATAGGCTTATCCTTTTTGCCTGATTAAACTGACACCCAGCTTTAATGCTGCCTGGCTCTAGGCAAGTTCCCACAGCGCCTTCTTTCTTACAATCGCTGTCACGAAAGCAACGCGGCAAAATAGATAATATTTTAGCATCGTCGCTGATTTTAGCTGATAGGGGAATTTTCTCTACCAAAGCATCAATAATTTTATCATCCTTTAATTTTAGGGTTGCCTTACCCAGATAGCGGCCTTGCCAAGTAGGCCTTAAAATGAATGTTGAGCCGGACTTTTCCATCGTCCCAGCTTCCTGCTTGGCATAGACTGAAATCAATACATCTACACCGGGAACCTGGCTAATTAATTGCGCATCCTGTTCTTCTCCCAGGCGGCTTAAGACTACGATTAAACCAGTACCTTCCTTTTTTAATTCTTCGATTGCCGTCTTTAAAGCTGTCGGCGGATCGATAAATCCTAATCCGGTTGTTTTATTTGCCGCCCTCTGATTGGTCAAACCGATAATACCGACTCTGACCCCTTCTACTTCCTTAATCACAAAAGGCCTTAATTTTCCGGAACGGATATTAGAGGATAAAAAAACAAAGTTAGAATTTGAAGCAGCTTCTTCGAGGAATTCTTTTCCGAAATTAAACTCATCATCTCCTACGCAGGCAGCATCATAACGCATTAATCCCATTGCCTTAAGGTTAACTTGCGTGCGCTGGGTATCAAGAGTGGGATTTTGCGTGTATTCATCCAATTGGCCACTGGCGAAAAAAGACCCTGAATCAAGGAGCAATAAATTTGGGTTGGATTTACGCATCTGGCTGATCAATGTCGCGCGCCGGGCAACGCCACCATCCGGCTCAAACGGGCAACTACAAGGATAGAGCATGGCATGCGTATCGCCGGTAAAGAGAATGGTGATCTCTTTGGCATAACAAGTAGACGTGAAGAGTAAAGCAAAAAGCGAAAAAATAATCCTTTTCAAGGTCATACTCTAATTTCCTTCGCTCCCAAAATATCCTTAATTTGTTTAATTTGTTGTAAGATCTCCAGAGAAAGCGGCGTGTCGATATTAAGTAATGAAATCGCTTTTCCACCCGGCTTATCGCGGCGGCCAAAGCTCATCGCGGCGATATTAATATTGTGCTTACCTAAAAGTGTACCCAAGCTTCCAATGATACCCGGCACATCTAAATTCTGGATTACCAACATCTCGCCTTCCGGAGTAGCTTCCACATAATAATCCTGAATTTTCACAATCCGCGGTTTTTTGTTTGCAGAAAGCGTACCGGCAAGCTTAATCGTTTCTTTATCGGTCTTTAACTCTAATTCCACTAAAGTCACAAACTCCTGTTCCCGGGAAAGTTTCGATTCTTTGATCCTGATCCCTCTTTCTTTAGCCATACTGGTGGCATTGATAAAATTTACCGTTTCCTGCAGGATAGGAAACAAAACTCCTTTAACTAAGGCCATGGTAAGCGGGGCTAAATCATATTGCGTGATCTCTCCGCCGTAGCTAATATTTAATTCCTGAAAACGCCCCTCTGCCAACTGGCCGCAAAAGCTTCCCAATTTCTCCGATAAACTGATATAAGGCTCTAAAAATTTGCAAACTTCCGCTTCCAGGCAGGGATAATTCGCGGCATTGCGGATTCCTTTACCTAATAAAGCATCACGCACAATCTCTGCTACCTCAATTGCCACATTTACCTGCGCTTCTTCAGTAGAAGCTCCCAGATGCGGGGTAACTACTACGCTTTCCAATTTTAAGAGCTCGCTCTCAGGTGCCACCGGCTCTTTTTCAAAAACATCAATCGCCGCACCGGCAACTTTTCCTTCTTTAATCGCCTCTGCCAATGCGATCTCATCAATAATACCGCCTCTGGCACAATTAACCACCCTGACTCCTTTTTTCATAATCGCGAATTGCTCTTTGGAGATCAGGTGTTTTGTCTCTTCGGTTAAAGGCGTATGCACGGTAATATAATCAGAACGGGTAAATAAATCCTTTAGCTCCACTACTTCTACTCCGATATTTTCCGCGACTTCCTTAGAAAGGAAAGGATCATATGCTAAAACCTTCATCCCAAAAGAAAGGGCTCTTTTAGCAACCTCTGTACCAATCCTCCCAAAACCAACAATGCCTAAAATTTTATTATAAAGCTCTACACCCATAAATTTCGCACGCTTCCATTCCCCTTTTTTCGTCGAGGCGTTGGCCTGCGGGATATTCCTGGAAAGCGATAAGATCATGCTCACAGTATGCTCTGCCGTTGAGATGGTATTGCCGGCAGGCGTATTCATCACAATGATCCCCTTTTGCGTCGCCGCATCCAGGTCCACATTATCTAAACCCACACCGGCGCGCCCGACAACTTTTAAGTTCGTAGCTGCATTGATAATATCTTTGGTAACCTTGGTGGCACTACGCACAATTAAAGCATCATAGTCCTTAATGATCTCTTTTAATTGTTCAGGCTTTAAATCGGTTTTTACGTCCACCTGAAATTCCTTGACCTCTTTTAAGATTTTCAATCCTTCTTCGGATAACTGATCACTGACGAGAATCTTCTTCATTTCAAAAATACCTCCTCTGCAGCTTTAATACCTAAACCTAATTCAAACTTGTATCCCATTTGAGTGAGTACCTTTTCCAAACAGGAAATTCCAGCAATAATATCAAACTCCTCGATAAAACCCATATGCGCGATGCGAAAAACCTTGCCCTTTAATTCTGCCTGGCCTCCGGCAATCGTTACTCCATATTTATCACGCATGGTCTTAACTAATTTTTCTCCCTCTAGCCCCTGTGGCACTTTTACTGCCGTAACCACATCTGAGGCAGCAGTAGGTGCGAATAATTCTAAGCCCAATGCCTTCATCGCGGCTCGTGTAGCATCCGCCATTTTCTTATGCCGGATGAAAATATTCTCTAAGCCATCTTCACGCATCATTTTTAACGCCTCATCTAAAGCAATTACCAGTGTTACTGCAGGGGTAAAAGGCGTATCTGTGCTATCCCAGGCTTTCTTTGCCGCTCTTAAATCAAAATAATACCTCGGAGACTTAGAAGCAGCTATCCTTTCCCATGCTTTCTGGGAAACACTAATAAATGCTAAACCCGGAGGCAACATTAACCCCTTTTGCGATCCAGAAACACAAACATCTACTGACCAGGCGTCGGTCTTTAAGTCAATTGCGCCCAGCCCGCTAATCGCATCCACTACTAAAACCGCAGGAGAATTCTTGACCACCTGGCCAATAGCTTCGATATCATTGGTCACACCGGTAGAAGTCTCGCAGAGTGTCGTGAATACCGCTTTAATTTTAGGATTGGCCTTTAATTTTTTTTCGATCTCTTGAGGATTAACTGCCTTACCCCATTCCACATCTATAATTTCCGTATTAATCGCATAACTTTTACAAATCTCCGTCCATCTTTCTCCGAATTTACCACCTTGCACGATAAGCGCAGTATCGCCGCAGGATAATAGATTTATTACCGCTGCTTCCATAGCACCGGTTCCCGAAGAAGTCAAGATAAAGACGTCTCCAGAGGTCTGAAAAATATATTTTAAACCTTCCGTCACCTCTTTTAAAATTGCCTGAAACTGTGGCGTGCGATGATGAATGATCGGGCGTGCCATCGCTGCGCGGACTTGAGGTGGTAAAGGCGTGGGGCCCGGTGTTAGCAAATAACTCTTTCTCATAACAATTTCCTCCTACTTTCGATTAGCGTGTTTTAACGAACTTATTTCTTCTTATTCGGCACAATCACTTGATCCACGATTCCGTATTCACTTGCTTCCTGCGCGGACATGAAATAATCCCGGTCAGTATCCTTCTGGATCTTATCCAAAGGTTTTTGCGTATGTAAGGCGAGGATCTCATTGATCCTATCGCGCATTTTAAGAATTTCTTTTGCCTGGATAGAAATATCCGAAGCCTGCCCTTGCACTCCACCCCATGGCTGATGGATCATTACCCTGGAATTTGGCAGCGCGTGGCGCTTGCCTCTTGTACCGGCGCATAAAAGTAAAGCGCCCATACTGGCAGCCTGCCCGACGCAATAAGTAGCAACATCACATTTCACAAACTGCATAGTGTCATAAATTGCTAACCCCGCAGTTACTGAACCGCCGGGAGAATTAACATAAATGTTAATATCCTTATTCGTATCCTCCATCTGCAGAAAAAGCATCTGTGCAATAATCAGGTTAGCGACATTATCATCCACCGGGGTACCGACAAAAATAATCCGGTCCTTTAATAAACGGGAATAGATATCGTAAGCACGTTCATAACCGCGAGCGTTTTGCTCGATAACCATAGGAACTAAAATCTGCGCTTTTGCCTCCATTAAACACCTCCGTTTTTTAAACTTTGCCAATCTGCTTCTCTTAATAAAAACTCTAGTACATGCTGCGGTAAATGATCATCCTGGGAGATATTTTCTTTTTTAGCGATCGCCGATAAAACCAGGTAGATTTTTACCTGGGACTTTGCCTGCGGCTCTAATTCTTTAGTTAGTTCTTTTTCCTGCTCATCGATTTTTTCCCGCGGCATCCCCTTCAAAGCCAAATTTACCTTTGCCTGCCTGATTGAATCTTCCAATTGACGGTTTATCATCACCTGCGGAATCTTAAAATCCAGGTCCTTTGTTACAGCCTCGATAATTTCATTCTCAATTTTCTGGCGCTGCTGATTTTCCTTCTGTAGAAAAATCTGCCGCTTTATTGCTTCTTCTAATTCCACCAAGTTCGGATATCCTAAGCTCTTAGCAAAGTTATCATCTAGCTTTTCTAGCTTACGTGACTCCTTCAGGGAATCCATATGGCGCTTTAATTCATCTGCCAGGACTTCTACTTTCGCGTAATTTATTTTTATACCTTTATATTTGCCCAGATTAATTTCCGGGCTGACTTCCACTGTGGCTTTAAAACTTAAAAATTCCCTTTCTAATTTCACATCAGAAATTTCCGGCATATCAATTACATCTAGGCCTTCATTCTTAATAATTTCCTGATAGGCATCGGGAATTAAACTGCGCAACACCTCTTCATGCGCATGATGCGAGAAGTTTTTTTCTAAGATATCACGCGGTGCGTGCCCCGGACGAAAGCCTGGGACTTTAGCGGTTTCGCC
>JAQUNE010000012.1:13993-16458 GCA_028717765.1 Candidatus Omnitrophota bacterium
GTGCCGTTAATCAAGATTCTTCCGTCGGCAATCAAATATGCCCTATCGGTGATGGAAAGCGTCTCTCTGACGTTGTGATCGGTTAATAAAATACCCAAACCTCTTTCTTTCAATTCCTTGATAATTTCTTGTGCCTCATTTACTACGATCGGATCAATTCCGGAGAAAGGCTCATCCAGCAAAATAAATGAAGGATTGGTTACCAATGCTCGGGTAATCTCTAAACGCCTTCTTTCCCCTCCGGAAAGCGTAAAAGCTTTATGTTTTCGTAAATGCGCAATATTTAATTCATTCAATAACATATCCAAACGCTGATCTCTTTCCGCTTTACTGATCGGCAAGGTTTCCAGGATCGCCATGATATTTTCTTCGACACTAAGCTTACGAAAGATCGAGGCTTCCTGTGCGAGATATCCGATACCATAGCGTGCACGCTCATGAATCGGCAAAGCAGTGATATCATTATTATCGAAGGTGATCCTCCCACGGTTAGGTGCGATAATTCCTACGATCATATAAAAGGTGGTAGTTTTTCCAGCACCATTTGGCCCAAGCAACCCGACAATCTCCCCGCGCTTGACCTCCAGGTCAACACCCCTAACTACTTCCCTGCCATCGTAAGACTTGGATAATCCTTTTACTTCAAGAAGATGCATACACTCACCTCTCTAACTCTACTGCGCCTTGGTTATTGCAGACATATCACCAGTAGAATAAATTAAAAGCTGCGGCCTGCCGGAAAGAACTAATTTTTTTTCCTCACCCTGATAAATCGCTTCCTGACTGTAAGTAATATTTTTGTCACGCACGGTTTTTACATTGCCTTTAGCAATAATCTTATTGATCGAGGTGCCGGCAAACAAAGAAGCTGGGGTGTTGGGGTCTACGTTTTCAACCTTCGCCTTATTTTTATCAGAACTAAAATATATCTCCATGGTATCACTGTAAATCTGGGAATCTTCCCGGTCCACTTTCACATTGTTATTAAAAACCGCGACATTCTTTGCATAATCGATCTCTAGCGGCCCGTCGCAGATGATCACTACTTTCTGCGACTGATCAACCACCCCAGGGTTCTTTGGGTCCTCTTGCGGAAAGATCTCCACTAAAACATCTTTTTCCAGGCTCATTTTATTCAGGCTGGTTTCTCCGTATGCGCCTTTAGCGCGGGTAAATAAATTATCTTTGCTGATATTCACATAATCTTTACTGCTGATCACTGAATTTACCCTATCCCAATCTAGTGAATTAGTGGTTAAGCGCGCCCCTTCGGCAGTAGTAAGCACCACATTTTTCTCCACGTGAATTTTACCGCTTACCTTATCAAAGTCACCCTTGTCTGCAGTCAGCTTGACACTTTGAGCTCCGTAAAGATTACCGGTAAGGGTCTTTAATTTTACTACATTGTCAAAGATATTTGCTTCCTTGCCGAAAAGATCCCAGGTTTTTTTCCCTTTTTCGCCGTAACCAGCAAGCGAGAAATCACCGATCTGCTGATCAGACTCCATTTCATCCTGGGATAAAGCAGGAGAATTCTGCCCGGCAGCATAGAGGCAAGGAATAATTGCAAGTAAAAAGAAGCTCGTGCAAAAAACTTTTTTAAGAATCATAAAAGCTGACTACTTCCGGCCATTTACCTTGGGTTTTCAGGATCAGTTCCGCAACCTCGCGTACCGCCCCTCTGCCACCCTGCCTTAATGTAATATACGCTGCCGCGCGTTTAATCTCCGGACAGGCGTTAAATACCGCTATCGGGAAACCAACTCTTTTCATCATGCATAAATCTACTAAATCATCCCCCACAAAACAAATCTCCTCAGCACTGACATTATATTTTTTTAAAATTTTGGCCAGCACCAAAGATTTCGGAGAAATATCCGCAAAAACTTCTGCCACGCGCATATCCCTGGCGCGCGGCTTAATTGTGCGTGACGATTTTGCAGTAATCAGAATAGTCTTAATCCCTGCTTTACTTAAAAGATAAACTCCCAGGCCGTCATGCACATCAAAAAACTTTGAATCCCGGCCGCGGGAATCATAAATGATCCTGCCATCAGTCAAAACTCCGTCAACATCCAAAGCCAAAAGCTTGACCTTTTTTAATTTCATTAATATGGAGTGTTCTATTTCTAAGGGCATGACTATACTAATCCGGCTTTCAGTAAATCCTGTACATCCAATAATCCGACGGGCTTCTTGCGCTTATCCACCACCGGTAATTCATCGATCTTTCTTTCGCGTAAAATCCGCAGCGCTTCCACTGCCAACATTTCCGGGCCAACTGTGGCAGGATTTTTCGTCATCACATCTTTTACCCGCCGGCCGGAAAGGTCAGGATCGTCCTTCAAATGGCGGCGCAGGTCTCCATCAGTAAAAATCCCCGCTAATCTTCCCTGCTTATCTACAATCGTTGCACTTCCTGAGCGCGATTGGGTAATTTTTACCAAGACCTGAGAGATTCTTTG
>JAQUNE010000013.1 GCA_028717765.1 Candidatus Omnitrophota bacterium
TTACGCGGTTTCCATGCGAGAGATCGCGAATTATTTTCGTTATAAAGGAGCTTGCCGTATTAATGTTGATTTACGTAACCAGTTTAACTTAGCGTTCCCCTTGAGAAAAAATATAGCGAGAAATATACTCAGGGCCTTTAAAAGGGTCAATTCTTATTATAAATATCACGGGGCTAATTTAATTATTATTACTAAATAAGATGCCTACTTTACTAAAAAAAATAAATAGACAGTATTATCCTCATAAGAAGATCCACGCTTTACCTAAACTGGTAATGGTCGAACCATCGAGCGTATGTAATCTTAAGTGCCTGATGTGTGCAACACAGCAGAAGACCAGGGATTCGCGTTTCTTATCTCTTTTAGATTTTGAGAAAATTATCAAACAGTTTCCTGTGATAAAAGAACTTGTTTTTTGCGGGATTGGGGAGCCATTATTAAACCCGGAATTGTTTGAAATGATTAAATTAGCCAAAAAAAGAAATATCCGCTTTATGAATTTAATTACCAATGGAAAGCTCCTAACTAAAGAAAATGCAAATAAAATAATAGATTCTAGGGTGGATAGGGTTCAGATTTCAGTGCATAGTTTTTCTCAGGAGGCTTTCAGTAAATTAAGGAATGACCTTTCGGAAAACTTGGAAGATTTAAAAAATAATATCAAGTATTTGGTTAGTTTGAAGAATGGCCGGAATCGTCCGCAGGTAATCTGTACCGCGGTGATTACGAAAATTAATTTAGCTTTTTTGCTGGATTTTATTAGAGAGGCAAAGAAGCTTGGGTTAGATGGAGTAGAATTTTTTCAGCTTACGACTTATAACGACTCTCTGAAGTATTTAAATGTTTCCAGAGGAAGTACGGTCTCTTTCATTAAAGAAGCAAAGAAATTAGCAAAAAAAATAAATTTAGAGATCGGCTTCTTAAGCGCAAATGACTACGGTAGATGCTATCAATTATGGAACTTTATCATGATTCATGCTGACGGCATGATCTCTCCGTGTAACGGCATCTTTCCTTTTGAAAATACCGGCTTAGGCAATATTTTGAGTATGCCCCTAGAGCGAATCTGGAATTCAGAGAATTACAATTTTTTAAGGGAAAGCCTGAAAAATAATCAGCTTAAGAATTGTCAGTATTGCGAGGTAGGTTATTCTTTGGAAGGAAGGAATTTTAAATGGTTTAAGAATTATTATCTTAGGCCAATAGCGAGAAAGATCAGTAGGAAAAATGTCTAATCACAAAATTAAATTATTATTTATTCATCCTTCACTCTCAACCGGCGGAGCAGAAGAGCTGCGGTTTCTTGTATTAAGCAGGCTTAAGGCAAATCCAGACTACGATTTGAAGGTTTGTTGCATAGAGGAGGTTGGAGAGATAGGCAGGAAGATCGAGGCATTAGGAATCGAGGTGTTTTGTCTAAAGCGGTCTTCTAAGCCTTTTAATTTTTTTACAACATTGGCTTTATTTATGTATTTAAAGAGAAATAAATTTGATATTGTGCAAACTTCGCTTTTTAATGCAAATTTCCACGGCCGTATCGCAGCTTTTTTTGCCGGGGTGGCGATAAAGATTTCTGAAGAGCATAGCGAGCATTATCAATATAGGTCTTTTAAATTCGCACCATATGTTTTAGCTGATAAAGGGCTCTCGTATATCACTGATAGAATAGTACCATGTTCGTACAACTTAATGAAACATATCATGAAGCTAGAGCATATCTCGCATAGGAAATTTTTTCCTCTGGTTAATACTTTCGATGCGCAAAAGCTGAAGGTGAAAAAGGAATTAAGCCAGATGAGGAAAGAACTGGGATTATCTGAAAAAGACCAGATTATTGGGAATGTTGCTTCTTTGTCTTCCAGGAAGGGACAGGATAAGTTAATTAAAGCTTTTAAATTAATCCGGAATTCATTTCCAGCGGCAAAATTGCTTTTCATCGGAAATGAACGCAAGGAATTTAAAGAAGGTTTGCTCGTACTTACAAAGTCGCTAGGATTAAATGGCAGCGTATTATTTCTTGGCAGGAAAGAAAATATTGCGGATTACATCAATTTAATGGATGTTTTTGTGCTTTCATCTAATTTTGAAGGCATTCCTTTGGCTTTGCTTGAGGCAATGTATATGCGCAAGGCCGTTGTAGCAAGCAATATCGGTGGGATACCAGAAGTAATTACGCATGGAAAAAACGGCTTTTTAGTCGATTCCGCAAGGCCAGAGTCAATAGCCCAAGCCGTAATCCAGCTTTTAAGCAATCAGGAAATGAAAAAACGGCTTGCAGACCAGGCCTTTGAAACGGTGCAAGGGCAATTTAATACCGAGGCATATGTTAAAAAGTTGGAAAATTTATATTCTCAGTTATTAAAGGAAAAGAATGTTACAATTCCAGGAAGAAATTAATAACATTTACGAAAAGGCTTTAAAAAATGCCTCTCACCTTGAGTCTTGGCAAGGCCATTTCCTGGCGCGTAAAACAGAAGCAGAGATCTTAATCAATAAATTTAAGTTTAGTAAAAGCCTTATAGGTTTAGAGATAGGATGTGGGAATGCTTTTCAATCGGCATTAATTGCTTTGTTCTGTGGAAGGGTTTTTGCTACGGATATATTCCGTGAAGCCAAGTCGCAACATTATTTCGGCACCAAGCAGGTAAAAGAATTGAAAGATAACTTAGGAGTAAAGAATATGGAACTGGTGAGCTGTTCTGCACTTAACCTGCCGTTTAGTGACGGATACTTTGATTTCGTCTATTCATCATCTGTGCTAGAACATATAAAAAATAGGGATCAGGCATTATCCGAGATAAGAAGGGTCTTGAAGCCAGATGGGGTAATGATTCTTACTGTACCTACACATATGCCTAGCCTTTATGCCTTTATGCATAGTTTTCTCTATATCATTTCCAGGATGAGTAATATTCTGACTCAGAGACAAAAACAGAAGATTGCTACAGTTTATTCCTCTAAAGGTACAAGAGAATCAACTTGGGCAAGATTTAGAAAAAACCACCCATCGTTTCCTTTGCCTGAACCGCACGGCGATTACCCGAGCGTATTTCATGAATTTTTCCATCAGTTGCCATTAAAATGGTCAAAATTGCTAAAAAAATCTGGTTTTAGTATTCAGGACTATTTTTGCATGAATATTATTCCCTGGAGTTTGATTGAGCCCATATCAACTAAAAAAGCGGCACAAATATATTCAGGCTTAAAAAATTTTCACCTTAAGAATAAACCTAAGGTAATTATGAGCTATTGCGGATATCTAGTTTGTTTTATTTCCGGAAAAAATATTCCTAGTAAGAATGTAGCTAATCGAAAGGTTGGTGGAGAGAGTGGAAAATAGAATAACCTATTCATTAGTAGTCCCGGTTTATAATAGTTCAGGTACGCTGGTCCATCTTTATGAACGAATCCAAGTGGTCTTTAAAAAATTACAAGAAACATACGAAATTATTTTTGTTGATGATGCCAGCAAGGATGATTCTTGGAAGGTCTTAGAAGGGCTGCATAATAGGGATAAACAGGTAAAAATTTTACAATTAAGCCGTAATTTTGGGCAGCATAATTCTATTATGTGCGGTTTTAATTTCGCGAATGGAGAATATGTTATTACCCTTGATGATGACCTGCAGAATCCTCCGGAGGAGATCACGAAACTGATAAAAAGGATTAAAGAAGGCTATGATGTTGTATATGGAACGTATGTAAAGAAAAGGCATAATTTAATCAGAAATTTTGGTTCCAGGTTCATACAGTGGATGTATAAGAAGGTGTTTAGGCTTAAAAATAATCTTACATCTTTTAGGATTATCAAGAGTGAAATTGTGAAATCGATTATTAGCTTTGATAAGAATTATTGCTTTATTGATGGTTTATTGGCTTGGAACACTACTAACATTGGCTATATTGAGGTGGAGCATAAAAAGAGAGAGCATGGAAGGTCCGGTTACAGTTTTTTAAAGCTCCTAAATCTCTCTATGAATATGGTCACTAATTTTTCAATCGTCCCGCTTCAAATTGCTTCTATACTCGGATTTGTTTTCTCTATTTTTGGGTTTATTATGACAATCAGTATTTTCTTAAAAAAATTAATCTTTGATATCTCGGTCTCCGGGTATACCTCACTTATAATAGCGATTACTTTCTTCTCCGGGATTCAACTTTTTTGTTTAGGCCTGATTGGCGAATATATCGGGCGGATTCATCTGAATATTAACGAAAAGCCGCAGTTTAGCATAAGAAAGAAGTTTTTGTGATAAGAACATGAACCTGATAAAGTATTTAGCATGGGATTCCCGTTTTTTCGGTGCCAAAATCGGAAGTATCATTACTTCTGGTAAACAGGTGCCGCTTGGCCAAATTAGAGGCGCGCTTAAGCAAGCAAGAAAAGAAAATTATGAGTGTTTGTATTCGGAGATACCCATTTCAAAAGTGCACCTACTAAAAGGTATTTTTGAAAATGATTTTTTACTCGTGGATTTTAAAGTTACTCTTAGGAAACCACTACAATTCAAAAATATAAAAAAATGTTCCAGAATTGAGAATGTCAGGGGAGATGCCGGGTATTTCAGAAATTTAACGGGTTTATCGGATCAGTTAGCAATGTATAGCCGTTTCAGCCGTGATCCGCGCTTCGGCAAAATACAGGCCAAAAGACTGTATAGAGAATGGGTAAGAAAATCACTTTTTTCTAATTTTAGTGATTATTTTTTGATTTATAAGAATAAGCATATACCTGAGGCTTTTCTTACGATTAGAATGAAAAAAAACCTTCCTTTTATAGACCTCATCGGTGTGTCCAGGGAAATGAGGGGTAAGGGGGTCGGAGGCAAGCTGCTAAGTTATGCAGAACAAGAATTATACAAAAAAGGTTTTAGGCAATTAAAAGTAGTTACCCAAGGGGCGAATAAGAAAGCTCTAAGTTTTTATGAACATAAAGGCTTTAGAATTGAAAAAACTACTCTTTATTTCCATAAATGGCTAAATTAAATACAGAAAAAAAGTTCAAAATTCCCTTTAATCGCCCGACTCTAGCGGGAAAAGAAATAGAATATATCGTTAAAAGCGTGAAAAGCGGGCATGCCGCCGGAGACGGATTGTTTACAAAGAAATGCCATCTTTTCTTTGAGCGCAGATTTGCGGCGAGAAAGGTTCTTCTTACTAGCTCATGTACTGCTGCCCTTGAAATGGCAGCGATTCTTTTTGATATTCAACCTGGCGATGAAGTGATCTTGCCTTCTTTTACCTTTGTTTCTACGGCTAATGCTTTCTATATGCGCGGAGCCAAGCTTGTATTTGCGGACATTAGGCCCGATACTCTTAATCTTGATGAAAGTAAACTCAAGGGGTTAATATCTAATCGTACAAAGGTAATTATTCCTGTGCATTACGCGGGAGTAGCATGCGAAATGGACGAGATTATGAAAATTGCGCGTCAATCTAAGGCTTATGTCGTGGAAGACGCGGCACAGGGAGTAAATGCTAAATATAAAAATAAGTACCTGGGGACAATCGCAGATTTGGGAACTTATAGTTTTCATGAAACAAAAAATTATATCTGCGGAGAAGGCGGGGCAATCGTAATTAATAATGATAAATTCATTGAAAGGGCAGAGATCATTAGAGAGAAAGGAACTAACCGAAGTAAATTTTTCCGAGGGGAAGTGGATAAGTATACCTGGGTAGATATAGGGTCTTCTTATCTTCCTTCTGATATTTTAGCGGCGTATCTCTACGCACAGTTAGAAAAAATGGATGAGATCGATAAATGCAGAAAAAAAATATTTGACAGTTATTTAATTGGTTTACGACCCTTAGAAGAAAAAGGATATTTAAGGTTACCCTATGTTCCCACTTATTGCAAGAGTAATAGCCACCTTTTCTACATCCTTTTGAATAATTCTAAGACCCGAGATTCTTTGATGAACTATTTAAAGTCCAAAGGTATATTAGCGATTTTTCATTATCTGCCCTTGCATTTATCTAAGGTCGGAGCAGCCATTGGTTATAAAAAAGGAAACTTCCCGGTAACTGAAAGTGCTAGCGAAAGATTGCTTAGATTACCATTCTATAATGAGATGAAAAGTAATGACCAGCAAAAAATCATTAATTTTATACAAACTTTTTTTAAAAGTAAATTATGAAAGATATTCTTTTAATTAACCCTTGCGTAAACTACAAAGAGAATTGGGGAATAATCAGCAAATTCGCTGACAAAGTTCCTCCCTTAAATTTGCTTTACCTTCTTTCGTATATACATTCTAAAGGTTTTCAAGCTGATATCATAGATTGCAATATCGAAAAAAATCATGTAAATGCAATCCTGAAGAAAATAAAAGATGAAAATTATGCTTTCGTCGGATTTACGGTTACTACTCCTCTTGTCGAGAGGGTATATGAATTATCAAAAATAATTAAAGAGAATCATCCCCGGATTATCCAACTTGCTGGTGGAGCCCACCCGACTTTTATGTCAGAAGATTTTTTACAGCATTCTAATATAGATTATGTAGTGAGAGGAGAGGGTGAGATTACTCTTCTTGAATTGCTGGAGGGCAAAGAGGTTTCTCAAATTAACGGCTTGAGTTATCATCAGGGTAATAGATTCATTCATAATCGTGACAGGGAACCGATTAAAGACCTAAATACTTTACCTATCCCTGAATATGGGCGCCTTCCGATTGTAAAATATCTTCCGAGTGTTGATACGGCTAAACGTCTGCCAGTTTTTCATCTTATGACAAGCAGGGGATGTCCGATGAAATGTATTTTTTGCGTCGGAAATTTAATGTTTAATAAGACTTGGCGCATGCAGTCCGCCGAGAGAATGCTTGAGGAATGCGAGATTGCCGTAAATAAGTTTGGGGCTAGACAAATTAGGTTTATTGATGATAACTTTGTTTTGAATAATAAAAGGGTAGAAGAATTTTCAAACGGCATGATCAAAAAGGGGTTACATAAAAAAGTGATCTGGTCATGTGCCGCGCGGGTAGACTCTGTTACAAAAGATATCCTGCCTTTAATGAAAAAAGCCGGATGTTTTCTAATTTATTATGGAATTGAATCCGGCAATGAAGGGATACTTAAGAAGATAAATAAGAAAATTAATAAGCAACAGATTACCAGGGCGACGGGATTAACCAGAAAATCCGGCTTAGAGAGCAGGGCATCGTTTGTGATCGGGCTGCCCACAGAGACAGTAGAAAATATTTTGGAAACAATTGATTTTGCAAGGAACCTGGAATTGGATTATGCGAGTTTTTCTATTGCCGTGCCTTATCCGGGTACAGAGTTATATGAAATTGCTAAAAAAGAAAATAGGATAACTGACTCAAAATGGGACAGCTATATCCAAACTATCGGTTTTACAAAAAAGAGCCCCGTGTATTGTCCTTCCGGGATTTCAGAAGAAACCTTGAAGCGCATGCAAAAATACGCATTCCGCAGGTTCTACCTGGAGAAGAAACGGCTCTTCAGGAAATTGCTCGCTATGCGGCATAAAGATGAGTTGGTCAGGGTTTATAATATTATCACCAAATATATATTAGGTTTAGGCCAATGATTTTAGAAAGGTATCTCAATTGAAGCAAGAAAAAATTTTATTGTTTACTATCTTTTTATTCGCTTTTTTTCTGCGTCTATCATTAATTATCTTTAGGCCTTATCCTTTTTATCCAGTGAAGATTGATGATGGTTATTCCTATGATTTGATGGCGAGGAATATTTTAAACGGACACGGGCTTTCTGCTGCTGGACATCCTCCATATAGCCCCACGATTTGGAGGACTCCGGTATACCCGTTGTTTCTTGCCGGTGTATATGCTGTATTCGGGCATTCTGTCAATGGGGTGAGGATAATACAGGCATTACTGGATTCGTTAACCTGTTTCTTGGTATATTTGATTTTTCTTGCCTGTTTTGGAGAGAGCAAGATTCCTAAGAGGTTTGCATTATTTGCATATATTTTAGCGGCCTGCTGCCCCTTTATGGCATTTTTTGTAAGTATGATTTATTCTGAGACATTAACTACCTTTTTATTTACCCTTTCAATATATTTATTTTTGTTGGCAAAAGATAATAAAAAATGGAAATATTTTTTCATTGCTGGGGTGTCTATCGGTTTAGCATTTTTATCAAGGCCTGTAC
Organism: Candidatus Omnitrophota bacterium; assembly: GCA_028717765.1. Next base: position 8,143 of record JAQUNE010000013.1, read on the forward strand.
TTTCGCTGTTCCCCTTATTCCTTGCCGCGGTTATGTTTTTTAATGAGAAAAAGGGGAATAGAAAAATAGAATTATTCAGGAATTTGGCGGTATATTTTATTGCTTTGTCATTAGTATGGGCGCCTTGGATCTGTAGGAATTATATTTCTTTTAAAAGGTTCGTGCCTTTTTCTATCGGTTCAGGCACTTTTATCTGGATCAGCACATTTTCTCCTGCCCGTTACGAAAAAGATTTTCTTCCTGATAAAGATCTTTTTTCCAAGTATCTAAATCTTGAGGGTAAAGAACTGCTAGATTTCGATGCGCGTCTAAAAAATGATGGCTTAAGAAGGATTAAAGAATACCCATTTAATTATCTTATCTTTACGTTAAAGAGGGTGCCGCTTTTATGGGTAAGTTCCTACTCTTATTTTATACAAATTGATAATTCTTTCTCTGAGCTAGTAGGTACAATTAAAGATAAAAGTATGAATATTAAAAAGCAGGGAAGTGCCTATTTTAAAATATTTTTTAAGTCCATATTGACCATATTAAATATATTACTATTAATTACAGGAATCTTGGGGATGATTTTTGCGCTAAAGAGATGGAGGCGGGCCTATCCAATCTTGCTAGTCCCAATCTACATTACGATTATCCATGCAGCTTTGGGGTTAGCTACTCCAAGATATTCCGCGCCAGCCTGGCCGATTCTTTTGATATTCTCGGCATATTCGGCTTGGATGTTACCATTATTTTCACAAAACAAAATTCTCAAGGACAAATAAAAATGTGTGGTATTCTCGGGATTCTGGATAATAAAAGAAACATAAATCAGCCCTTACTAAAGAGAATGGCAGACCGATTGAAACATCGGGGGCCGGACGATGAAGGCTATTATCTAAATCCAGACCATAGCCTAGGGTTGGGTTTCCGTAGGTTAAGCATTATTGACCTATCTACCGGACACCAGCCTATTTCGAATGAAGATAGGACCATCTGGGTGGTCCTAAACGGGGAGATTTATAATTTCATTGAGTTAAGAAAAGAATTAATACAAAAAGGCCATAAATTTTATACAAAAAGCGATACTGAAGTTTTGGTGCATCTTTATGAGGAAAAAGGTGCGGACTGTATAGGGGATTTACGGGGAATGTTTGCTTTTAGCATTTGGGACGAAAAAAGAAAAAGGTTATTTTTAGCAAGGGACAGGGTAGGAAAAAAGCCGTTAGTATATTGCGAAAAAAACGGAAGTTTTGTTTTTGCTTCTGAGATAAAAGCTTTATTGGAGCACCCCGATATATCTGCTGGCATAGATTTTAAATCATTAGACCACTATTTGACATATGGTTATTCTTTTCCAGGGGATTCAATATTCGGAGGAATAAAAAAATTACTGCCTGCGCATTATCTGATCTTTGATGGGCAGGGCATACAAATTAAGCGCTATTGGAACTATACCTACGAAAATAAACTTAAATTAAAAGAAGGCGAGTATAAAGAGTTACTTTTGGATACACTTAGCGAGGCGGTTAAAATAAGGTTAATTAGTGATGTGCCTTTAGGCGTGCTTTTGAGCGGCGGAGTTGATTCTAGTTGTGTTGTGGCACTAATGAGTAAATTTTCGAATCGCAAGATAAAGACTTTTTCTGTTGGGTTTGAAGATGAGGACTATAGCGAGTTAAAATACGCTAAACAGATTGCTGAAAAGTTTGGCACAGAGCATTCAGAGTTTATTGTTAAGCCGGATATGGCTGATATCTTGCCAAAATTAGTCTGGCATTATAATGAACCTTTTGGTGATTCCTCCTGTATGCCTACTTATTATGTCGCTAAAATAGCCAGGCAGAATGTTACTGTTGTCTTGAATGGTGACGGAGGGGACGAGTCATTTGCCGGGTATGAGAGGTATACCGCTGTAAAATTTGCCGATTTTCTAAAGAATTTTCCGAATTGCCTATTGGAAACGGCTTACGCGGGAGCCGGAGGGATTAGTAGATTGCTTGGCAAGAAGGAAACTTCGACCTTTTCGAAAATAGTAACCTACTTTGGGATTTTGGCAAAATACGAGAGGAGGTATATTTATCCTCGCCTGATTTCGTATTTTAGCCCTGAAGAAAAAGAGGTGCTTTATACGCCTGAATTCAAGAAGCGTTTTAATTTCGGTTATGCCTTTGATTTTTTGGCAAAAATAATGGAGCAATTTAAGAGCGTAGATATTGTTGACCGGGCAATGGGAACAGATATCGCAAGCTATTTACCGGAAGATTTATTGGTTAAGATGGATATCGCGACCATGGCTAATTCTTTAGAGGGAAGGTCGCCTTTTCTTGACCATAAAGTAATTGAAATGGCAGCAAGGATCCCTGCTGGATTAAAGCTAAAGGGAATTACTACAAAATACATCTTAAAAAAATCTTTAGAGGGTATTTTGCCCAAGGAGATCCTCTCCAGGAAAAAAATGGGATTTGGTATGCCTGTAGGAAGATGGTTTAAAAAAGACATGAAAGGGTTTATTGAAAGTATTTTATTGTCAGAAGATTTCTTTAAGAGTGGTATCTTTAATAAGAATTTTGTCAGCACCCTACTTGATGATCATAATTCAGGCAGAAAGAATAATACCCACAAAATCTGGTGCCTTTTAAATTTTGAACTTTGGCGCCAAATGTTCATAGAGAAAAAATGGACATACTCTTAGTTGCACCAATTAAGGATATTCGGCACACTTTAAACCTATTACCGCCTTTAGGGCTGGGGTATTTGGCTTCTTCAATTAAAAATACTCATCATGTAAGGATATTGGATTGTGTAAAAGATGGGTTAGATTTAACAAGTTTTAGGGAATTTTTGAAGAAAGAGAAACCTCAACTTGTGGGGTTTTCGGTTTTTTCCTGCGACCTTGAGAACGTAAGGAAGAGTATCGCTGTGGTAAAAGATTTCGATCCGGAAATCATTACGGTAGTCGGCGGTCCTCATCCTTCAGGGGATCCCAAGGGAATATTTGATTATTTGGAAAGATTAGATTATGCGTTTGCCGGAGAAGCAGAAGTCGGTTTTCCTCTTTTTCTTGATAGGCTAGGCAAAAAATCTACTGATTTTAATGATATTCCGGGTTTAGTTTGGAAAAAAAATGGATCTTTGCAAGTAAATGCCAAGATTTTTTTCGAGGACCTTGATGCTTTAGGGGCTCCGAGCTGGGATTTGCTTTCTCCGGGTACCTACAGGGGAGTGCCTAATGGTGTCTTTACTAAGCAATATCCGTTTGCGCCAATTATCGTGACCAGGGGGTGCCCTTATCTATGCACCTTTTGTTCTGCGCATAATATTGTCGGCAGAAAAATCCGGCACCGTTCTGTAGAGAATGTGATTGGAGAGATTGTTTTGTTGCATGAAAAATACGGAATCAAAGAGATCCATATTGAAGATGATAATTTCACTTTTAATATTGATTTTGCCAAAGAATTCTGCAAGAGATTAATTAAATTAAATTTACCATTAACATATTCCTGCCCGAACGGAATAAGATTAGACAGGATAGATAAAGAATTATTAGTATTGATGAAAAAAGCGGGTTTTTATAATATTTACGTCGGGGTAGAATCTGGTTCATTGCGCATACTTAAGCATATGAAGAAAAGCCTTAGTCCGGAAGAAATTGCTGCTAAGGTTAGATTGATCAAAGAGGCCGGATTAGCTGTTTCTGGATACTTTATTCTTGGGTATCCCGAAGAAACTAAAGAAGACATCGAAAAAACTATTTCTTTTTCAAAATCGCTTAACCTCGACTGGGCGCAGTTTGCTACTTTTATTCCCATACCGGGAAGCCAAATTATGGAAAATGATTATGTAAGGGCTATTTCTCAAGAGATAGGATGGTCGAATTTCTTTAATACGGAAGTTCCTTTTTCACCGAAAGGAATAACCAGAAAAGAATTGAAAAAAATGCAAAAGAGGGCTTTTTTAAGTTTCTATCTTAGGCCGAAACAAATATATTCCCTCTTAAAGAAACTACGCCGAGATAATCTTGTTTTTATCATCAGAAGGGTGATGATGTATATTTTTAAATAACTTTAGAGGTGGAATAATGCATGCTGACAGTTTTCACAAGAATGACGAAGTGGAAGTTTCTGTAGTAATGCCATGCCTTAATGAAGCGGAAACAATCGGAATTTGTATAGAAAAAGCAAAGAGTGCCCTTCTGCAGAATAATATTAATGGCGAGGTGATTGTTTCTGATAATGGCTCAACTGACGGCTCGGTACATATTGCCTTAAGCCTAGGAGCAAAAGTTGTGCATCAGCCACAAAGAGGTTATGGAAATGCTTATATAAAAGGAATTAACAGCGCTAAGGGGAAATTTATTGTCATAGGCGACGCCGATAATACCTATGATTTTTCACAAGTAGATAAATTTGTTGAGCCTTTAAGAAAAGGCGCTGATATGGTCATGGGTTCCAGGTTAAAGGGGCGGATCCATAAGGGCGCAATGCCTTTTTTGCACCGTTATGTGGGGAATCCTTTGCTTTCCGGAATACTAAATCTTATGTTTAAAGCAAAGGTTTCAGATACCCACTGCGGAATGCGTTCTTTTAAAAAGGAAGTCTTTGATAAGCTTTGTCTTAAAACGCCCGGGATGGAATTTGCCTCAGAGATGATTATTAAATCCGCCAAGGCGAAAATTAAGATCGTAGATATTCCGATTACTTATTATCCGAGAAAAGGGGAATCAAAACTTCGCACCTTTAAAGACGGTTGGAGGCACTTACGTTTCATGCTCTTATTAAGCCCGGAATATCTCTTTATTATTCCTGGAGTTTTAATGTCAATTTTTGGGCTAGTGACAATAATTATTTTGGTAAATGGCCCGGTAATCCTTTTTAATCATAATTTTGACATTCATATGATGATACTTTCGAGTTTCTTTACGATATCAGGCATGCAGATACTATTTTTGGGGATTTTTACCCAGGTTTATTCAGATAACCTGTTCTTAGTGAGCAATAAACTGCTTGCCCGCTTTAACCGTTATATTACGCTGGGAAAAGGGGTCTATGTAAGCTTTCTCCTTTTATTTATCGGCCTGGTTTTTTGTTTAAGGGTTTTTTATAACTATATTCATTCAATACTTGGGAATTCGGTATATTACAATGCAAGGTTGGCAATTTTCGGCATTACGATGTTAATCTGCGGTTTCCAGATCTTGTTTTCTTCATTTTATATCAGGTTTATGGAGATTAGAAAAGAACATGAAGACTTTAAACAATAGCCTTAAAAATTTATTCTTACTTTTTATATCAATTGTCGTTTCCTTATTGATCTTAGAGTTTTTTTTACGTTTCTTTTCTCCGATAAACCCGTTTTGCGCATTGGTACCTTTACGCCCACACCTAAAAAATGAAATGCGAGTTAATCTCCAGGGTGTATCTAAGGTAGGGATGCATTCGACCAATAAATGGGGCATGCGAGGAGACGAACCTCCTTTAGAATGGGACAAATACTATACGATCATAACCTTAGGAGGGAGTTCAACGCAGTGTTTTTATCTTGATGACCATAAGACCTGGCCATATTTGTTACAGGAAAAGCTTAAATTAAGATACCCAAAAATTTGGGTTGGAAATGCCGGTTTAGATGGTCAAACCAGCAGGTCACATTTAATTTTCATGGAAAATATTGCTTCGCGGATAAAGCCGCGCACAGTGATAGTATTATGCGGGGTAAATGACCTGGGGTTATCTCTAAGCCAAGACGCGCGTTTATTTGGCAGTGATTTTGATAAAACAGGCTTAAAATATAAGATTTTTGCTAATAGTAGATTGATTCAAATACTCTATAACTGGAAGTTAATAATTTTCAATAAGGCTACAGTCGTCAAAACTGTTGGACATGGGAATTATTCGCCTCAAGTTTTACAAGGCCAGGAGATAGCTTTGCCAAACGACTTGAAGCTTTTTTTACCCTCTCTGGAAGAATATCGGCAGAATATTAAAAAAATGATCGAGCGTTCCAAATCTTTAAATATTAGAATGATCTTTTTGACCCAGCCACTACTTTATGACAATACGGATTACTGGAAGGATAAGGAGGGTAATTTCTATTGGATCAATAAGACTAAAAATAAGCTTTCTGCCGCAAACTATTGGAAAATGTTAAATATCTTTAATCAGGAGCTACTTAAGATCTGTTCCGACGAGAAGATTGAGTGTTTTGATCTTGCTTCACAAATACCGCACAGCAGCCTTTATTTTTATGATACCTGCCATTTTAATGAAAAGGGTGCTGAGCTGGTAGCTGAAAAGATTGCAGAATATTTTAAGATATGAAAATATTGCTTATTTGTCATGAATTCCCGCCTTTAGGCGGAGGAGCCGGCAATGCCGCGATGTATTTGGCAAAAAATCTTGCGCTTGAGCACGAGGTTACAGTTTTAACCTCTAGATTTAAAAACCATAAACAGCGTAATGAAGGCCTAAATATTATCAATCTTGCGGTTTTACGTAAACATATTGACAGGACTTCTCCTTTAGAATTATTATCTTTTACTCTATCAGGGGTATTTTATGCTTTAGCCAAATTTAAAAGAAACAAGTACGATGTTTGTTTAGCAATTCATGGTATTCCTAGCGGTTGGCTGGCTATGTTCATCTGGAAAGTATTTAAAATTCCTTATATAGTCTCTTTGCGCGGAGGAGACGTGCCGGGTTTTCTACCCGAGAGTTATGATAATTTGCACCGCGCAGTAAAATTTTTAACACTGAAATACTGGAAAAACTCTCAAAGGTTAATTACTAATAGCCAGGGGTTAAAGGATTTAGCTAATAATACTGCCAGGAAAATGAATAAAGATATAGAAGTTATTCCAAATGGAATAGATTGTAATTTTTTTAGGTCTGATTTTCAGGCCAGAGATAAAAATGTAATTAAGATGCTTTTTACAGGTAGGATTACCAGGCAAAAGGGGATGGAAGCATTTATAAAAACCTTAAAGCAGGCAAGTGGAGCGATAAAGCAGAATTTTTCCTTACAGATTATTGGTGAGGGGCCGCTAAAAGTACCATTGCAAAATCTTTCGCATGAGTTATTTCAAGAAAATACGGTTTCTTTTGGTAGCTGGGTTGAGAAGAATAAACTGCTTCATGAATATCAGGGCGCAGATATTTTTATCTTGCCCTCTTTATATGAAGGGATGTCTAATTCGCTGCTTGAGGCAATGGCCTGCGGATGTATGGTTATAGCAACGGATATAGCCGGGAGTAACGAATTGGTAAAAGATGGTAAGAACGGGTTTCTTTTTAAGCCTGGAGACAGCAATAAGTTGAAAGAAATATTGATTTCCGTATTGAACAATGATCTTGATGTTATTCAGAGCATGGGTAGAGAAAGCAGGGCTATTGCCGAAGGGTATAATTGGAGCAATGTATCTAAGAGATACGAAGCATACCTGGCTGCTTCATGTATTAGGAGCGATTAAATTGAGACAAAGGAATAGTTATTTATTAATTTTTTTAGCAGCATTTCTTCTTTCTTTATTTTTTATTATCCTTGATAAAGACGGCTCAAGTATTAAAAATGACGCGACTATTTATTTAGGGATAGCAAAAAATGTCCTAGAAGGGCATGGATATTCTGATCGAACCATTGCTCCATATCTTCCCACAATGTCTCGGGAGCCTGTATACCCGTTATTTTTAAGTTTTTTGCTTTTTATTTTGAAAAATAACATATTTCTCATTCAAGTTGCTCAAGCTGTTATTTATGGGTTTACCTGCTTAATTATCTTTAAAATATTGACTTTGATAATTTCTGATGAAAGAACCGCATTCAAAATAGCAATGATCAATGCATTATTTCCTGCTTTGCCAAATTATACGGCGTATTTGATCGCAGAGACATTATTTGCATGCTTACTGGCACTTACAGCTTTATTTTTAGTAAAAGCTTTCAAGAAAGACGGGTTAAAGGACTATTTGTTTTCTGGAATTTTCTTAGGGTTAGCCACCCTTACCAGGGCAGTAGTTGTTTTATTCTTTGCCTTTGTTATTCTTATAATCTTCCTCGAGAGTTTAAGAAAATATAAAAGGATTTTTGTTAGCCTAATTTTGAAACAAACTCTGTTATTCCTTTTTGGATTTTTAATCATCGTCCTTCCGTGGATGATGAGGAA
>JAQUNE010000014.1 GCA_028717765.1 Candidatus Omnitrophota bacterium
AAATCCTTTTTTTACAAATTTCGAAAAAATTCTCGATATCGCCTATAAATACGATATTACCTTAAGCCTGGGAGACGGTTTAAGACCAGGATCCATATTAGATGCCACAGACCCTGCCCAAATTAGTGAACTAAAGGTCCTTGGGGCACTGGCTTTAAGGGCAAAGAAAAGAAATGTCCAGGTAATGATTGAGGGGCCGGGGCATGTTCCGCTGCAACAGATAAAAAAGAATATCCTTTTAGAGAAAAAAATTTGCCATGGTGCGCCGTTTTACGTCTTGGGACCATTAGTCACAGATGTTGCAGCTGGTTATGATCATATTAGCGCTAGTATAGGAGGGGCGATCGCGGCAAGCCTAGGAGCTGATTTCCTATGCTATGTCACTGCCTCTGAACACCTCAGGCATCCATCGGTAGAAGATGTCCGAGAAGGTGTTATTGCTTCACGGATTGCCGCACATTCGGCAGATATTGCCAAAGGGCTTCCTTCGGCAATATCTTGGGATAAGGCAATGTCTCAGGCGCGTAAAAAACGTGACTGGAAAAAACAAATCGAGCTATCTATTGACCCGGAAAAAGCAAAAAAATACCGCGCTTCTTCAAAACCGCACCTCTTAGATGTTTGCACGATGTGCGGAAAATATTGCTCGATTAAATTAATGGAAGAGTGCCTGGAAAAATAGTTTTGCGGGCGTAGTTCATCGGTAGAACACCAGCTTCCCAAGCTGGATAGGAGGGTTCAATTCCCTTCGCCCGCTAGTTTAATAAAAAATGAAGAAATCAAATCTGCATTTGTTTATACTTTTATCTTCCTACTTGTACCTTTTATCTTTTATTGGCTGCGTTACTGAACCGCTGGTTACTACACCGCAGCCACCGCAAGGCATGCAGGGTTTTTATCATCACGTAGAAAAAGGAGAAACTCTCTGGAGGATCTCTAAGGCATATGGAATAGACATGGATAATCTGGTGACAATTAACCATATTTCTGATGCCACAAAAATAGAAGTCGGACAGCAAATTTTCATTCCGCGGGAAGAAAAACAACCAGTGCCAATAATCACACAACCTCAAACTCAAATTGCCTCTGAAGAAGATTTTCTTTGGCCGGTAAAAGGCACAGTAGTGTCTACATTCAATCAAACTATTGATAATCTCATCGAAAAAGGAATTGATATCCGCCCTAATGAAGATAATACTGTAGTGGCTTCGCGTAGCGGCAAAGTGGTCTTTTTATCCCCAAGCTTTGTGCGATACGGAAAAACAATCATTATAGACCATCATGATGGTTTTTTAACAGTTTATGCGAAGAACCAGGAAGTATTGGCCAAGATCGGAGAAAGCGTGCGCCAGGGGGATGCTATAGCCAAAGCACAAATCCTGCATTTTGAAATTAGAAAAGGGCACCTTTCGAAAAATCCCTTATTTTATCTGCCATGACAAAAGAGATTTTTTTCGGTAGAGAAAATCACCTAAGCATCCTAGAAAAACGTATCCGTGATTTAAAAGACGGATACCGCCAGAATATAGCGATCATCGGTGATGAGCTCGTCGGAAAAACCTCAATAATTTTTAATTTCTTAAATAAATTCTGTGATCCGCGGATTATTATCCTTTATTTAGAGGCAAGGCCAGAATCGCCAATTTCTTTTGTCAGGCGCTTTATCGGAGTGCTACTTTATAATTTTTTGATTAATAGCGGCCAACCAATAAAGGAAGACTTAGATTTCCTCATTGCCAAATCCAACAGTTATATCCCCGTTACTGTTGAAAAAATCAAGAGCATCCTTACCGCCCTAGAAAAAAGAAAGAAAATAAACCTCATCCCTGAGCTTTTTTCTTTATGCGAACAAATTAAATCAGAAACCAACAAATCCTGCGTAGTTATATTTGATGAATTCCAGAACTTAGAGAATGTAGGCATAAAGAACCTCTACGCAGAATGGTCAAAGATGTTGATCCAGCAAAAAAATACGATGTACATTATCATTAGCTCTCAAAAATACCGGGCGAAAAATATACTTTCAAAAAATCTATCTTTATTATTCGGCAATTTTGAGACTATCACCGTTGAGCCGTTTGATACAAGGACAAGCGAAAAATACCTGGACCTAAAGTTCCAGAATCAAAAGATTAATCCTGGCTTAAAGAATTTTATCATTCATTTTACAGGTGGATTTCCATTTTACCTGGAGGTAATTTCCGATACTTATCTAAAAAACACAAAGGCAGACTTAGCAGAGGCGCTAGAGGGTTTATTATTTGAACCTTGCGGTACCCTGAATCAAAGGTTTTCTAATTATCTCAAGCGTTTTCTTGACCGCCCTAATAGCCAAGATTACATTTCAATCATACACTTGGTTTCCAAGGGGCATAATAAAATCAGGGACATTGCGCATCTTTTACATCAGCCTAAAAAGGATATACTTTCTAAAATAAATAATCTTTTGGAATTTGACTGCCTGGAGCGTAGCGCTGACTTTGTTACTATTTCTGACCGGGTATTTAGTTTTTGGTTGAAATTTGTCTATCAGGGCAAGATGCACTCTTTAACTTTTGATGCCAAAAACCAAAGGTCCCTATTTTTGGAGAACATCAATGGTTCAATTGAAGAATTCCTTTTACATGCCCAAAAGCCGGTTACGGAAAGAATGCACGAACTGCTTAAGCTTTTTACCGACGAGACCATTCAGATCGAAAAGAAACGCTTTCGGCTGACGCATTTTAGAGAAATTAAATCACTGGACTTTAATCAGAGAAACTTTAATGAAGGCCTGATCGGCAGGGCAAATGATGCCCTTTGGATAATTGCCTTTAAGCGCGAAGTTTTAACCGAAGAGGATATCGCTGAATTTGCCAAAGAATGCAAGAAATACCGGCATAAATTACAGCGAAAAATCATTGTCACTAATAGCGACGTGGAAACAAATGCCAGGCTACGCGCCCTGGAAGAAAAAATTTTAACCTGGAACATTAGCAATTTAAATCAAATCCTGGACCTGTTTTCTCGGCCAAGGATAATCGTTTAAAATTTAAGGTGCACTAATGGTAAAAATCGTCGTTCTTTCCGATACACATATACCCGAGAGGGCAAAGAGCATCCCAGAAGAAATTTTGCCGGAATTAAAAAGCGCCGACATTATTATACACGCTGGAGATTTGGTGACATTAAATGTGTTGGAACAACTAAGAAAGCTTGCACCTAAGGTATATGCTGTCTACGGCAATATGGATCCTTATGAAGTTAGAAAAGAGCTGCTGGAAAAGGAAGTAATTCAAGTAGGAAAATATAAATTGGGCTTAATGCATGGGTACGGAGCCCCTAATAATCTTATCGAAGTAATGCAGAAGGCCTTTAAGGATGAAGACGTTGATATCATTATTTTTGGCCACTCGCATTCTCCTTTTAATGAAAAAAGGGGCAAGATACTATTTTTTAATCCCGGAAGTGTCACGGATAAAATTTTTTCTCCCTTTAATTCCTACGGAATATTGGAAATTAATGATAAAATAGAATCGAGGATAGTGAAAATATGACCCTGGATAAACTTTGGGCGCCTTGGCGGATTAAGTACATCTCGGCAAAAAAACAAAAGGGCTGCTTATTCTGTAACACGGTAAAAAAACAAAATAAGGATTTCCTCGTCTTTAAAGATAAATACGCAATTTGTATCTTGAACATTTTTCCTTATAACAATGGCCACCTGATGGTTGCACCCATTAAGCACACCAGGGACCTTTCCAAATTAAACGATAAGGAAACATTAGGCTTAATGCAAAGCCTAAAAAAAGCAGAGAGACTTTTAGAAAAGGTATTAAAGCCGCAAGGGTACAATATCGGTGTAAATATCGGCTCGGCAGCCGGAGCTGGCATTACCGGACACCTGCATATACATATCGTCCCGCGCTGGAAAGGGGATACAAATTTTATGCCGATAATTTACAAGACAAAAATTATTTCTCAATCTTTAGAAGAATTATACAGGTTACTAAAAAAAGTTAACCGCTAATGGATACCCGAAAGTTCGAAGATAATTTCCTTGCTCCTTACGCCGCAAAAAGCTATAATAGCAGAGGCAGGGTGTTTACGGAAAAGGAACACCCCTACCGTTCCTGTTATCAAAGGGACCGTGATAGGATCATCCATTCTGCGGCTTTCCGCAGGTTAGAATATAAAACTCAGGTCTTTGTCAATCATGAAGGCGATTATTACCGCACGCGCCTAACGCACACTCTGGAAGTAGCGCAGATCGCCCGGACAATCGCATTTGCCTTGAGGCTGAATTTCGACCTTACAGAGGCTATTGCCCTAGCGCATGATCTAGGCCACACTCCCTTTGGCCACTCGGGAGAAGATGCGCTCAATGAGTTAATGAAAAAAAATGGCGGTTTTAATCATAACCTACAGGGCCTAAGGGTAGTAGACCTTCTGGAAGAAAGATACGCCGATTTTCCCGGGTTGAATTTAACCTGGGAGGTAAGAGAGGGGATCGTTAAACATTCTTCGGCATTTGACCGGGCCGCTAAATTAAAAGACCTGGCACCTAAAGAATTACCGACATTGGAAACCCAGATTGTTGATATTGCCGATGAAATTGCTTACGATAATCACGATATTGATGACGGGCTGACCTCGGGGCTATTAAAGGAATGCGACTTAGAGAGCCTGGAACTTTGGGATAAGATCTACTTTGATGTTTTAAAAAAATATCCTAAAATTGACCCGGAAAAAAGAAAATACCTGATTATCCGCTCCTTGATTAACTTACAGGTCACTGACCTGATCAAAGAAACAGAGAAACGTATCGACGCCTTCAAAATTAAATCGAAGTTAGATATAAAGAAGGCTGATGAAAAGATTGCTCTTTTTAGCAAAGAGATGTTGCGCCTAAGGAAGCCCTTACGCGAGCTCTTAATGAAAAAACTTTACCATCATTACCGTGTGGTAAGGATGAGCAATAAGGCAATGCGTTTTATCAAAGAATTATTCAAGTTTTATCTGGAAAATCCACAGGCACTGCCGACTGCGATACAAAATAAAATCGGCAGCCAAAACGTGCGGCGCGTTGTCTGTGATTACATTGCCGGAATGACCGACAGGTATGCCTTAGATGAATATAAAAAATTATTTGACCCCTACGAAAAAGTATAAGATCCTCATTTCCGCGACACACAGCGTTTATCGGCTGATTAATTCTACATTTGAATTACATGACCTGATCACGCGCTTGGCAAGATTAGTCTGCCAAGTATTTAACTGCCGCGCCTGCCAGATCATTCTTCTGGATGCAACAAAGAAACATTCACTCTTTGAATGCTCGCTCAATGGCAGAAAAAAAGAGGTCATCGACAAAAAGACAAAGATTAAAGGGAACATTGAAAAGAAGGTGATCCGTACCCTTTCCTCAATCAGAAAAAATAACCTGCTCGCACTTCCTCTGATCTGCGAGGATATTATCGGAATGATCATTATTAAACGCGAAAAGAAGGATCTGCCCTTTGACAGGTTTGACCAGGAATTAATGGTGGCATTGGCAGAGTTGGCGATTATCGGAATAAAAAACCTGCAGCTCTATGAAGAACAACAAAGAATCGTATTAGGCAGCATAAAATCATTGGTCACTTTATTGGATATCCGCGTACCGCAGGAATACACCCATTCGCCGTATTTTAGCCGGTTAGTTGTGGCGATCGCGCAACAAATGCACCTTGATGAAAAACAAATCGAAAGTTTGAAATATGCCAGCCTCTTGCACGACACAGGGAAAGTCGATATTCCACTGGAGATCCTGACTAAAACCTCAAAACTAACTGCAAAAGAATTCAGCATTATTCAGCGCCACCCGATCAAGGGCGCGCAAATTTTAAGACCATTACAGATCCTTAAACCGGTGATCCCGATCATTATGCATCATCACGAAAAATTCGACGGCACCGGATACCCGTCAAGGCTAAAAAAGGGGCAGATTCCTTTAGGGGCAAGGGTAATGTCAGTTGCCGATGCTTTTGAGGCAATGGTTTATGGACGGCCATACCGGGAAAGAATGGATATTGCCTCCGCAATTAAGGAGATCAAAAAGAAAAACGGCACCCAGTTTGACCCCAAGGTAGTCGAGGCGTTCTTAAAGATCGTAAAGAAGATTAACACAAAAAATTACTTGAAACCTAAGGCATAAAAGAGTTATAATATAAGGTTATGGAAGAAGAAAATCGTTCACAATTAGAGCTTTTTTCCCAAGTAAATAAAGATGGAGAGCGGAATCATCAGCAGGGCAAATCTTTTATTTACCATATCCGCGGCCACGAAAAGGCGATCATCTTGGTGATGTTTTTTATTATTAGCTCAATTGTCTCCTTTTCCCTTGGAGTGGAAAGAGGCAAAACTATCGCTTTACGAAAAAACGGCCTGAACATTGAACTGGCAGAAGCGAATCTTCCGCAAAAAAAGGCCCAGGCAGCGGTTCTCACAACTCTGCCAGCAGTAAAGGTTCCGGAGAAAACAGTAACACCTTTGCAGAATTTTATCCAAAACTATACTATCCAAGTAGCTACCTTTGCGACAAAAGTAGGAGCAGATAAAGAAGCAGCTATTTTTAAAAAGAAGGGGCTACCGACGCTAGTTTTTTCAAAAGGAAAATACACTATCCTTTGCGTAGGAAAATTTGCTGACAAAGAAACAGCAAAACCAACATTAAGCGAATTAAAAAAACAATATCGTGACTGCTTCGTAAGGAGGATTTAAATCATGTCAATTCACCCATCTTTAAAATCATCGGACAAAGAAAAAAAACCAAGATCAGTACTAAAACGATCCGAGCGCCTAAGATCGATGCAAGAAAAAGGTACCTGGAAAGAAGGAGACGATTGTTTCGGCCTACCTAAGATCAAGACCATCAGGATCAAGATCAAGAAAGAAAAAGCAGAGAAGGTTGAAGCCGTAACTGCTGAAGGTACAGCTGCTCCTGCCGCAACCGAAACTACCAAAGAAGCGCCAGCAAAAGGTACCACTAAGGCTCAAGAGAAAAAATAATTTATTCTGCTAATGATAAAGAGAATACTGCTAATATTCTTTTACCTGGTTTTGTTTTTTAATCTTTCCTTTGCGGAAAATTTCACCCCTTTTCAAGGAAGAATTAACGCTCAAGGTATTAATATCCGCTGCAGTTCAACAATTAACTCTGAGGTCATTTCTAAGGCAAATAAGGGAGAGCAGGTTTCAGTAGTTTCTCAAGCCTATGAATGGTACAAGGTCCAATTGCCGAAAAATGCGGCAATTTTCGTGAATAAGGATTTTCTCGCTCCGGTCAATGAAAAAACTACACCCGCACTCACTTCGCCGCCACTAAATGGCCAGCCGCAGCCACAATTAGCGAAAGTCATCAAAGATAACGTAAACATAAGGCTTTCAGCAAGCGAAAAAAGTTCTATCATAGGAAAATTGAGCCTCAATCAGGCTGTCACAGTACTTAATATTACAGGCGGCTGGGCACAGATCCTGCCGGTTACAAACAGTTACGGATGGGTAAATAAAAAATTTGTTGACCGTATCCCTGAACCGGAAAAGAAAAAATAAATGAATATCCTCGGGCTTTTAATTTCATTCGGATTATTGATTATCGCCATGACTACGCACGAATTTGCCCACGGCTGGGTAGCTAATAAGTTAGGAGATTCCACAGCCAAGTATTCCGGAAGGCTAACACTTAACCCCATGGCCCATATCGATCTTTTTTGGACAATTATCCTGCCTTTCTTTCTTTTTATTACTACCCAAGGCCAATTTGTTTTTGGAGCGGCAAAACCTGTTCCGATCAATTACTGGGCATTAAGAAACCCAAAACGCGATATCATCTGGGTAGGCTTAAGCGGCCCGTTAGCAAATTTTATTTTTGCTTTTGTTTTAAGCCTTTTTTTAAGATTCCTTCCTTTGCCGGATTTACTTTATTTTGTTTTACAAAACCTCGTCTATATAAATATTATCCTAGGAGTTTTCAATCTGGTGCCGATTCCGCCTTTGGATGGCTCCCGGATTTTAAGCGGATTATTGCCTGACCGGATTTCCTATCGCCTATCGCAATTAGAACCATATGGTTTTATTATTGTGATTTTACTGATTTGGATGGGCCTTTTTGACTTTTTGATCTGGCCGATAGTAAAATTTATCTCCGTCCTCTTGATCGGGCATTAAAAAAATGAAAATCGTTAAAGTTAACCTCAAAAGAAACCCCTACCAGATTATTATCGGTAATAATATCATCAAATCAACCGGAAAATATTTAAAAAGAATAAATCCAGGCAGCGCTGCTTATGTGATCTCTAATACGTTAATAAAAAATAAATTTGGAAAAATCATCCTAAATTCTCTAGAAGGCTGCTCCTTCGGTGTAAGGTTTAAGCTAGTCGCTGATACGGAAAGAAGTAAATCCCTGGAAACTGCTGCTTTAGTGATCCGAGATATTACGAATTATGACAAAGGAAAACGTGTCTTTATCGTTGCTCTAGGCGGCGGTGTAGTTGGTGACCTTGCGGGATTTGTTGCCTCAATTTATAAAAGGGGAATCAATTATATCCAGGTCCCAACAACTCTTTTGGCACAGGTAGATTCCAGTATCGGAGGTAAAACCGGAGTGGACCTATCGCAAGGAAAAAATTTGCTCGGAGCATTTTACCAACCGAGGCTGGTTTTAAGCGATATTAGTTGCCTTAAAACATTAGATACGCGGCAAATCCGCGCTGGCTTAGCAGAGATCATTAAATACGCGATTATTAAGGATCTAACACTTTTTAATTACTTAGAAAAGAATTACCAAAAGGTCATGGCTTTAAACCTAAGCTGCCTGGAATATATAATTTACAGGTGCAGCCTGATCAAGGCTAAAATTGTAGAAAAAGATGAGCGTGAAGAGAAAGGCCTGCGTACGATCTTAAACTTTGGCCATACTGTCGGCCATGCCATTGAAACAGCAGGGGGGTACCGCTTTTATAACCATGGCGAAGCGGTTAGTTTAGGGATGCTCGCTGAATCAAGGATCAGCGAAAAATTAGGTTTGCTAAAGCCAAAAACTCTCGTAAGAATAAAAAGGTTAATTGAGGTAGTGGGCCTGCCACAAACGATCAAAAAGGAAGTTTCCTTTGAGAAAATTATTCAGGCGCATTACCGCGATAAAAAATTTATTGCAGGAACAAACAGATTTGCCCTAATTCATGATATTGGAAAGGTAAAAATCACAAAAAATGTGCCTCTTCAGGTAATTAAGGATTCAATCAGGGAGAGGTTTACTGCGTAGAACCGAGTGAAAGTTTTATCGTTGTGCCTTTATTTGATAACTCTACTTCTTGCTCTTTAATCTTTTCCACCACCACACCCTCAATTTCATCGCCAACTTTTAAGATCTGATTATTGATTAAACAATAGCCGTCATTACCCGTAAAAAATATCCCGTTTAAAACCAGAGAAGGCATGGCCACAGGTTCGGGAGGCTGTGGTTGTATTTGTTGAGCCTGAGGTGATGTCTGCTGAGTCTGTGTTTGCGATAATACTTGTTGCTGTGGTGCCTGCTGCGCGGTTTTTAACGCAGTAACATTTACTTTAAGTTTTGCTGCTGGTACGGCGGCCGGAGTAAAAAATTTAAATAGAACTTGCGCCACCAAAAGGCCTATTACCACGATCCCAAGATAGATAAAAATTGGTTTAGTGTTCAATATTTTTTTATTTTCAACCTTTAATCCAGGTTCTACCTTTTTCAAGGCATCATAGATTATACTCATCGTAATACCAGCTCCTCCAGGCAGCGGTTAAGAATATTTGCGTCAATAGTATTTGTTTCAGCGGCAAATCCCGCTAAGAGTGCCCTATCGCAAATAATATTAATTAAACGCGGCGTCCCTGCGGAAAAATCCGCGATCATCTGAAAAACTTCCTCACTAAACTGAATCCTGCTATCCGGACCGGCAACCTTTAAACGATGGATAATGTAATTTTTAATTTCTTCTTTTTCTAGCGGACTGATATGGTACCTTACCATGATCCTTTGCTGGAGCTGGCGTAATTCATAAAGATTAAGCCTGTGGTTTAATTCCGGCTGGCCAACCAGAATGATCTGAATAAGCTTGTCTTTTTCCGTTTCCAAATTAGAAAGCAGGCGTACCTGTTCTAATTGATCGGGGGAGAGGTTCTGTGCTTCATCAATGATCAATACCACATTATTACCTTTTTTAGATTCACGCAAAAGAAATTCATTTAATTCCCAAATGTAGGAAATTTTTGTTTTGTTCCTTTGATTGACCCCGAAATCCCTGGTAATTGCCTCTAATAAACGCGTCTCGGAGAAATAAGGGTTAAGAATGAAGGCGGTTTTTACATTATCACCTAATTGATTAAGGAAAAAACGGCAAAGGGTGGTTTTGCCGGTACCGATTTCTCCGGTGATGACTAAAATACCTTTTCTCTGGGTTACTCCGTAAAAAAGGTGGGAAAAAGCTTCTTTGTGCTTGTGACTGAAAAAAAAGAAGCTCGGATCTGAGGTAACGTTGAAAGGCTTTTCTTTAAGGCCGTAAAATTGACAATACATATGGCTTCTCCGAAATTAATTATAACAAAATTAAGGCAAATGTAAAGCAATACCCCATTGACATTCCAGAAATATCTGCTATATTATTAACCAGGAAGGATGCCACGGCTTCCTCTTTAAAAAGAGGTAAGCAAATGGAGCAGAAAATCGAAGAGAAAAGGCGTTTCCCGCGTATTAGGCTAAAGGCACCGTTACGCTACCAGATTAGAGGCAAACACGAATTTGATAATTCGCTTACGGATGATATCAGCTTAGGTGGCATCAGTTTTACTAACGAAGAATACATCCCACCCGCAACTAATCTCATGATGGAAATCAGCATCTTTTCACGGCTTTTAGACCCCATTGGCAAGGTAGCTTGGATCAACCCGATTGCGCATTCTAACCGCTACCGCCTAGGAGTGGAATTCGTAGAATTAGACGAAGGAAAAAAGAAGTTTCTCTCCCAGTTTATTGACTTTAAAAAAGAGGGATTTTAATCAAGAAAGGATCATGCAATGGCAGCAGAAGAAGTAAAACAACCGGCCGCTCCGGCAGCAGCAGCAAAAGCAGCACCGGCAGCCGCACCAACAGCAGCAGCTCCAGCTGCAGCACCAGCAGTAGTAGAAAAACAAACTAATTGCCTGGGCTGCAATAAACCTTTAAAAAAAATCAAACGTTACTACAGGAATGGTAAATACTACTGCACAAAAAGGTGCTGGCAGAAAGCGATAGCACCAAAGGAAGAGAAAAAATGACAGCTAAAACCACCGCGCAGAAAAAAGACGAAAGAAGGGAACATCCCAGATTAGAACATAATCTTCCGGTAAAGATCATCGCTAATGGCTATGATTTTTCTACCGTGACAAAAAATGTCAGCTGCGTGGGTGCCTATTGCCATATACCGAAATATGTCCCGCCTTTTACAAGAGTAGCAATAAAATTGAACCTGCCGATCGTAATGAAGGCCGAAAAAAAAGAATGCCCGGTGGAATGTAAGGGCGTGATCGTCAGGACAGAAGATGAAAAAACAGGCGGTTTTAATATCGCGGTCTTCTTTAATGATATCAAGGATACGCAAAAAAAAACCATTTCCAAATATATCAGCCAATTTATTCCCCATTAACACACACAAAACTCCACCAGTAAAACTCATCTGCGGCCTGATTTTCAAAGAAGAAAAAATCCTTGCAAAGGCTAAAGCACTTTTAGAAAAAAAATTCGGTGCACTGGACTTTGAAAGCCAGATCCTGGAATTTAATTATACTGATTATTACGAAAAGGAATTTGGTAAAAATCTTAGTCGCCAATTCATCTCTTTTAAAAAACTTATTGATCCTGCCAGCCTTGCTAAAATAAAATTATTTTCTAATCGCCTGGAAAAGAAATTATCCCGGAACAACCGCCGCCTGATTAATCTTGACCCCGGTTATCTGGACCTGGCAAAACTTGTGTTGGCTACTACTAAAGACTACAACCACAG
Source organism: Candidatus Omnitrophota bacterium (assembly GCA_028717765.1). Next base: position 12,033 of record JAQUNE010000014.1, read on the forward strand.
GATTTATCTAAATAGCGGTATCTTCGCAGAAATTACACTTTTTTATCAAGGTAAATCATTTCAACACTGGAAGTGGACCTATCCAGATTACCAAACTCTGCAATATAAAGAAATTTTTAACCGGATGAGAGAGATTTATTTTTCCCAACTCAAATGACGCAACCTGTATACTTACAAAGTTACCAAAACGGAAAGCTAAAAGAAATTAGCCAAAAAATTTCCTCGTCGCTAAAATCATGCTCTATTTGCCCGCGTAAATGTAAGGTCAACCGTTTAAAGGATGAACTTGGTTTCTGTAAGACCGGAATAAGAGCTGCTGTTTTTAGCTTTATCCCGCATCACGGAGAAGAGCCGCCGATATCAGGGGAAAACGGTTCAGGAACAATATTTTTTAGCCGTTGCAATATGGCCTGTGTCTATTGCCAAAACTATGAATTTAGCCAACTAGGCAAGGGGCAGGAATTAACCGCCAACAAATTAGCAGAAATGATGTTACAGCTGCAGAGTTTAGGCTGCCATAATATAAATCTGGTTACACCTACACATGTTTTGCCGCAGATATTAAAAGCATTGCCAATTGCTATTTCTGCTGGCTTAAAAATCCCTCTTTGTTATAATACTAGCGGATATGAATTACCGGAAACAATCAAACTCCTGGATGGAATAATCGATATTTATTTGGCTGATTTACGTTATGCTAAAAAGGAAGTTTCCCTAAAATATTCCGGCGCGCCTGACTATCCAAAATATAGCCAAGCATCTTTAAAAGAAATGCACCAACAGGTAGGCATTCCGGAATTTAATCCCCAGGGGATTATTACCCGGGGATTAATTATCCGGCATTTAGTCTTACCGAATAATTTATCCGGGACAGAAGAGATTATGCGTTTTATTAGCGAAGAGCTTTCTGAAGAATCCTTTATTAGTTTAATGAGCCAATATTTACCCTGCTACAAAGCAAAAGACTACCAGGAAATTTCCCGGCGTATAAATTGCGATGAATATAAGCTAGCAAAGAAAATCATGAAAAAATACGGCCTGGAAAACGGCTGGACCCAAGATGAACACGGATTAGAAAGGCTGGCAGGGATAAATCTAAAACCAAACCTCCAAACTTAAGCAATAATGCCGCGCAACTTTGGACAACTATTAAAAGAAAGTTCCCTCAAATACCCTTCCCGCACTGCCATTGTTTTCGGGCAGAAAAAAATCACTTACCGATTTTTAGATGAAATTACTGACCAGCTTGCCTGCGGCCTGGTTAAACTAGGAGTAAAAAAAGGCGAAAGGATAGCGATTTTTTTGGACAATTGCCCGGAATTTGTACTTAGCTATTACGCCATCCTAAAAGCTGGAGCTGTGGTAGTTCCGATCAATTATATGTTTAAAATGGAAGAGGCGAAATATATCCTCCAGGATAGCCAGGCAGTTTGCATGATCACCTCCCGGATCTATGTTGAGATGGCGCAAGAATTAAGGCTGCGCGTGGATAGCCTAAAAAATATTATCACCCCGTCAATGACCAAAGAAAATACCATAGATTTCTATCAGTTAAAAAATAATCAAACACAGCTATTGCATGATATTCAACCAAAGGCGCATGAACTGGCAGTAATTCTTTATACTTCAGGAACTACCGGCTTTCCTAAAGGAGCACAGCTTACGCATGAAAATTTGATCTCTAATGCCAATGACTCTTGCGCGGCGATCAAAGCCACAAAAAGTGACGCTTTTATTTGTGTCCTGCCGTTATTTCATTCCTTCGCCGCTACTGTCTGCATGAATTTACCAATATCAACCGGTGCAAAGATCGTGATCATGAAATCAGTACGCCCCTTTAAGCGGGTGATCCGGGCGATCAGAAAAAACCGCGTGACCATTTTCACGGGCATCCCTTCCATGTACACAATTTTAAAAAATATGAAATTACCGAAATTATTCCACACTCCGCTGATTAAATTATTTAATCCGGTAAAAATTTGTATCTCCGGAGCAGCTGCATTACCTGTGGATACTTTTAAAGGCTTTGAAAAAAAATTCCGCGTGCCTTTATTAGAAGGTTACGGGCTAACTGAAGCTTCTCCGGTGGTCACCTTGAATCCGTTAAACGCAAAAAGAAAAGCCGGATCTATCGGCATTAGTTTATCAAAGAATATTACTTTAAAAATTGTTGATGAGAAGGATAATCCTTTAGCCATTGAAGAGGTAGGCGAATTGCTGGTAAAAGGGCCAAATGTGATGTCCGGTTACTTTAAACAAGAAGGCGCATCCAAAGAAGTATTAAAAAACGGCTGGCTCTATACAGGGGACATGGCGAAGTATGACCAAGAAGGATATTTTTACATTGTCGGCCGGAAAAAAGAAATGGTGAATGTGCGTGGCCTTAATGTCTACCCCAGAGAAATTGAAGAAGTGCTTTATCAGAACCCGAAAATCAAAGAAGCAGCGGTAATCGGTATCCTTGATGAGCATAAGGGAGAGGTACCCAAGGCATTTTTGGTGCTCAAGGAAGGAGAGCAGGCAAGCGAACATGAAATTATCCAATATTTACGCGAAAGGCTTGCCCCTTACAAGATCCCGAAATATGCAGAATTTAGGGCTTCTCTTCCTAAGAATACTACAGGGAAGATCCTAAAACGCCTTTTACAAGATGAAGAAAATACGCATAACAAATAAACTACAGCGTTTTTTTAAATTTATTTACCTTAAACTTTTCCGGATCAATGATTCTGCGCAAAAAATCGCCTTAGGATTCGGGCTAGGTACCTGCTTGGGGATCATGCCAGGAACCGGGCCGATTGCTTCATTGGTCCTAGCAAGTTTTTTTCGCATTAACCGTGCTAGCGCCTTGCTAGGTAGCCTGCTAACCAATACCTGGCTAAGCTTTGCCACTTTTTTCCTGGCTTTAAAAACCGGAGCATTTACTTTAGGGCTCAATTATTCATCCGTGCAAAGCCAATGCCAGGCATATATCAAACACTTCCACTGGACAGATATATTCAAGTTTTCCGTATTAAAAATTATTCTTCCGCTAATCATTGGATATGCCGTACTAAGCTTGGCACTAGGAATAATAACTTACCTAGTTTCTTTAGTGATCTTAATTTACTTTAAAAAAAAGAGAGAAAATACTTGAAAAAAGATACCGGAAAAAATTTACTGGTCTTATTCTTTGCGATTTTGTTTTCTTTACTAATTGCAGAAGTGGTATTACGTTTTGCCTGGGATATGGGTAGCTGGGTGAAACGGCCGATTTACCGTAAAAGCTTTAATCCTTATTTACGTTATGATCTGGTACCAGGGGCAAAATCAGGAGATGTTTCCATAAATTCAGGGGGATTCCGCGGGCCAGAGTACCCTGTACAAAAACCAGCCAATACTTTTAGAATTGTGATGTTAGGGGATTCCGAAACCTTATCAATTTTACTCCCTGAAAAAGATACCCTGGCCGCGCAACTTCAGGA
>JAQUNE010000015.1 GCA_028717765.1 Candidatus Omnitrophota bacterium
AAGATAACCTGAGAAAAGGGCAGAGGAGATTTTATGTGCATCTTGGGGCAAACCTTTTTGCCTTTAGTCCAATGACATTGGGGTATGTTGCGCTGGAAAAAAATCTTCCTCTGGAATTTTATGGATACGGCCTGGCTATCCCGCAGGCGCTTTCCTGTGATTTTATCATCGTGAAAAAATCCGGGGCTCAAGGGATTTTTTATTCAGAGCAGGATGCCCAGGAACTGCTGCTGAAAATTAAGGAATCCGGGCTTTTTACAAAATTAAGTAAAATTTTTATTTTACCTGATAATTCTCAGGTTGAGATTTATCAGAAGATTAACCATAACCCATAAGTTTATGATGAAAAAGCAAATTTTTGGGGTGATTTTACTTTTAGTTTTTATTATTCTTACTAACTACCTCTGGTTAACCATGGATACCCAGCCACTCTGGTGGGATCAGGCAGATTATATGCGTACCTGCCTGCAGTATACCAACCGGATAGCAAGTTTTGATTTCAAAGGTTTTTTTAGCGACCTGGTATCGTACAATCCCAGTAGGCCGCCTTTTCTCATGCTAACTACTATGCCTTTTTATATCTTGGGTTCTTATCAGGAAGACTTCGCTATCATGGTGAATATTTTATTCCTGGCACTTTGTTTTTTCATCATTTTTGGGATTAGCCGGATTTATTTTCAACGCAAGATTTCATTACTCTCTTGTTGTATCCTTTTTTGCTATCCTTTGGTTTTTGGCCTTTGTCGGCAGTATTTAGTTGATATCAGCTTAATGTTTTCAGTATTATTAAGTATCTATCTACTTTTAAAATGCGCCAGATTCAGTAATTTTAAATATTCGCTGTTATTAGGTCTGAGTTTAGGCATAGGGATGTTAACTAAGATTACTTATGCCGTATTTATTATCGGCCCTTTGTTTTTTACCATCTGGCAGGCAGAAAAAGAAAAATCTAAAATTTCTAAATCAAAATTAAATTTATTGGTTTGCCTAGTAGTTGCTTTAATCTTAACCTCCTTTTGGTATCTGCCCAATTTAAAAGTAATGGTATCTTTAATTACCGATTGCGGATTCGGTAAAGAAGCGCTACGTTCTTCTGCGGGAGCAATTTGGAGTTTGAGCGCATTCTCTTTTTACCCTGAGTTTATGGCTAATTACGGGATAAGCGTATTTTTTACAGCCGTATTTTTGCTCTCGGGTTTTATTATTTTTCGTAAGGGGAACTTGTCCAAAATTATGCTGTTTCTCCTGTGGATAATTGTCCCGGTAGTATTTTTTACCTTTTGCCTTAGTAAGGATATTAGGTTTCTTGTTCCAGTGCTTCCGGCTACAGCATTGCTTACCGCGCAAGGGATATATGAGATCAGGTCAAGGCAGTTTAGGCGTTTATTGATAATTTTAATCATTGCAATTGGGCTATTCCAGTTTTTTGTGGATTCTTTTGAAGTGGCATTTTTTTCTAAAACGCCTCCCCGGAGATTGAGCTGGAAAAATATTGTTTTTTTCGAGGTTATCGACGCAGGTTGCTACTTGCAACATCCGAAAAAAGAGGACTGGAAAATAAAAGAATTCTTCCAGGCACTAAAGAATGATTGTCAAAGTAATTCTCTTTGTGAGGGAAATGTGATTACCCTATCTAACCACAAGGCCTATAACGTCAATACCCTCGATTATTACTCTCAAAAAAATAAAATCGGCCTTAGTTTTATTGGAGACAATAGCGCCTGGGAACTAATTAAAAACAATAATTTTCGGTATATAATTTTCAAAGATAAATTTGCCACGGATATTGTGGATTGCCAGAAAACAATTGATAGTGTGTATGTCTATATCAAGAATAATCCGCAGAGTTTCAAAATGATTTATAAGGCGCAAGTTTTTGACGGTTCAGATATTTATATTTACCGTTACCTGAGGAAATAAAAGGGTTAGGAAGCCATGCAAAAAATTATTATTTTGCCGGTATTTAATGAAGCACAACAGATTGAAGAGGTTTTAGGGCAGCTGGAAAATTTGGCGGATCGCTTTATTATTATTAATGACGGTTCTACCGATTCTTCAGAAGAAAAAATTATGCTTTGGAAAAAGAATAAGGAAAATGTGCACTACCACAAACTTGCAAAGAATACGGGGATGGCCAGGGCCTTAAAGAAAGGATTTTCTTTGGCGGATGAGTTGATGCAAGATCGAATGATCCACCCGGAAGACCTGGTTTTTACCATGGACGCAGACGGGCAGCATAACCCCGCGCATATTCCAGAGATGGCTGAAGTAATGGAAGATGGCGGCCTTGATATTCTTTTAAACAGAAGGGATTTTTCTTTGTATCCTCTGCATAGGAAATTAGGTAACCGTTTTTTAAGTTTTTACGCCAGCCTCCTGGGTGGATTCCGCTATAAAGACGTGGAATCAGGATTCCGGGTGATGCGGGCGAGGGTTGTCCCCAAGATTTTAAAATATTATATAGGTTGTAGATATAGTAACGCACAAGAAATCGCTTTGATCAGTGCTTTGCTTAATTTCAAGATCAATAATGATTTTCTCATGCGCATAAAACTTTTCCGCAATCGCGGGCCTAATTATTTGGACGCCGCCATCATCATGACCATGGGGACAGTTATTTTTTGGAGAATTAATTTTGACAAATTAAAGAAAAGGATCAAGAGTCAATGGAAGTCTTGATTATCAATCCACCGATTCCGGGAAAAATAAAATATATCAGAGAAGGACGCTGTGAGCAAAGGCTTTCGTCATTTCAATATATGATGCCTCCAATATCACTGGTTTCTATAGCGGCATTATTGGAAAAAAATGGTTTTCGGGTCAAGGTCTTGGAATGTATCGGAAAGAACCTTCAATTCAAGGACGTGGAAAAGGAAATCGCCGAATTTAAGCCTGGGCTTTTGATCATTAATTTTTCTACTGCTACTTATTTTAATGATTTAAAATTTGCCGGTTTAGTGCGTAATTTAACCTCCGCCCATTTAACTGCTATTGGGGTGCATGTGAGCGCACTGCCCCAGGAAACCCTTACGCAAAGCCGCCTGGATTCTGTAGTTAGAGGGGAACCGGAAACAGCCTGCCTAGACTTAGCACAGGCAATTTTACAGAGAAAAGGACTGGAAAGAGTGCGTAACCTTTCTTTTAAAGATAAACAGGCTGTAGTGGATAACCTCGGAGGCAATTTTATCGAAGATTTAAATACGCTTCCATATCCTGCACGCCATTTGATTGACAATAATTGTTATTCTTTGCCTACTGCTAGCCGGCCATATACCATGGTGATTAGTTCCCGGGGCTGTCCTTATAAATGTATTTTTTGTACTGCCCGGCAATATTACGGGGAAAAACCCAGGTTCAGGGACCCTAAAAATATCATTACTGAAGTAGAGGAAATAATTGGCAGGTTCAAAATAAAAGATATCGTAATGTGGGCGGATACCTTTACCTTAAATAGGGATTTAGTGATGGAATTTTGCGCATTGATCAAGAGCCGAAACCTCAAGTTCAACTGGATGTGTAATTCGCGTGTTGACAAGGTCGATGAAGAAATGCTAATAACAATGCGTAACGCAGGGTGTAAGGGGATTGCTTATGGTATTGAATCCGGGGTACAGAGTATTTTAGATTCTGCAAAAAAAGGGATAAATCTAAACCAGATAGAAAGGGCGTTTTGTTTAACCCGCAGGGCAAAGATACCGTCTTTAGGGCATGTGATTTTAGGCCTGCCAGGAGAAACCCCGGGGACGATTAAAGAAACTTTAAATTTTCTAAAAAAGCTTAATCCCGATTATGCGCAGTTTTATTGCGCAATTCCTTTCCCTGGCACGGATTTCTACTCTCTGGCAAAAAATAACGGCTGGCTGGTGACTGACAATTGGAGCAACTTTGAGTTAAACCAGGCGATTATTAAAACACCTCTTCTTTCTGAAGAAGAATTAAGATTGAGCCGTAAAAGTGCATACGCGGCATTTTATTTAAGGCCAGGTTATATTTTTAAGAAGATGGGCAGGCTTCTGCCGATGTGTTTTTCCGGTAAGCCAGGCAGAAAGATCTTTAGCTTCTTAAAAGATTGGATTGTATAGATATGAAAATTTTACAGGTTGTACATAGTTTTCTGCCATATACCATGGCAGGCACAGAAGTTTATTCCTATAAATTATCAAAAGAGCTAGCACGTAATAATGAAGTATCGGTATTTTTCAGGATCAATGATCCCCGGTTAAAAGAATATACGCTCGAACAAAAAGAATACGAAGGTTTAAATACCTATGCCCTTAATCATACCTTTCGGCATTGTAAGTCTTTCCGTCAAACCTATCAAGATGAAAATATCGATAAAAAATTCGCCGAATTATTAGATAAAATTAATCCAGATGTTGTGCATATTCATCACCTCTTATTTTTATCTTTCGGCATGGTAGGAGAAATTAAAAAAAGAAAGATTCCGTTAATTTACACCCTACATGATTATTGGCTACTTTGTTACCGCGGGCAATTGATAAAAGAAACCTTAAAGACCTGTAATTATCCTGCGGTCAACGAATGTAATGAGTGTTTAAAATACCTTTTAAGCATACAAGGTAATTCACTTTTTTTCTACAATCTCTTAAAGAAAAAGATACCCGCATCTTTGCTTAATGCAGGAAAAAAGCTCTATCTGGCCACCGCCCGATCCAAAACAACCAACGCGGTTGAGGTCTTTCAAAAAAGTACACAAGAACTTTTTACGCAGATAGATTTATTTCTCGCGCCTTCATATTTCATCAGAGAAAAATTTATTTCCCAAGGGTTAAAGAAAGAAAAAATTATATACTCTCCATACGGGTTCGACCTAAATAATTTTACCGCTTTATCCTCAGAGAAATCTTCGAAACTACGTTTCGGATTTCTCGGGACATTGCTACCGATGAAGGGGGTAGATCTATTAATTTCTGCCTTTAAGGAAATTATGGATAAGAATATTGAGCTTTCAATTTATGGAAAACTTTTTTCTTACGTTGGTTTCGAGTCTTTTCCAAACCAGTTAAAAAAAGTAGTTGGAAATGACCCTAGGATATTTCTTCGGGGAGGCTATGATAATAAGGATGTTGGCAAAATTCTTTCTAAGATAGATGTGTTGGTCGTGCCATCGCTCTGGTTCGAAAATTCCCCTTTAGTGATACAAGAAGCATTTCTTGCCCATCTACCGGTAGTTGCTGCGCGCATCGGCGGAATTCCGGAAATGATTAAAGATGGTTTAAGCGGCTTACTTTTTAACGCAGGGGATAAAAATGATCTTAAGGAAAAGTTAGAATATCTTATTCACCATCCTGAAATGATTAAAAAATTTAAGGAGAATATTCCAGGAGTAAAAAGTATAGAAGAAGATGCTCGGCGCACGCAAGAGGCCTATCAAGCACTCACCAGAAGCCCCGCAATGATCCACCAATAGCAGGATACCTCAGGTAAGAAAAAAGTAAAATCTATAAAGTTATGCAGAAGAAAGACCAGATATGCCGTAATTAACAAGAAGATTTCCTTCTTGGAATTAAGAGAATTAATTTTTTTGAGTGCAGAATTTAATACTGCCCAGGTAAACCAGAGAAAAGAAAGCAAACCCAGGATGCCCATTTCCGCCCAGATTTGTAGGTATGAATTATGGCTATAACGCGATTGCGCAAGGTTAAAGTTCCCTGGCCCTACGCCTAGGAGGGGGAAGTTTTTAATAATTTTCCAGGTTTCCTGCCAGTAATTGATGCGCATCAGCGTAGAAAATATCGGTTGGAGATGTTGTTTCTGCGCGGAAGTCCGGAGCAAAAATATCACTATCAAAATTACTAAAAATCCCAATGAAAAAATCATCAGCTTCTTTTTTGAAGAACGCACAAGTAAAAAATAGATAATTATACCTAGCAGCAGGCTTAAAATTACCCCTAAAGATTTTGTCAAAAATAACGCGAATACTAAGGGTATAATTAACAAGATTTTATTTTTTGAGATAGCTGCCAGCGGGATAATCATTGCTAGGAACCCCCCTAAGGCATTAGGGGTAACAAAGGGGAAAAAGGCGCGTTTTCTGGTAATATACTCCAAGGTAAACTGATTATTAATGTTTTGTTTTGCCAGATAGTCCAAGGCATGCTGAAAGCCAAAGTAATATTGATAGATGGCGGATATGCTGATTAATAATCCGCTCGAGACGATAGAGAATAAGACCTGTTTTCTTTCTTTATCTTCTAATGTAGTAGCGAAGACAAAAAATAAAAAACAAGCACCATACTGGATGATTTCTTTTATACTGGTTAATTTATTGGGAGAAAATACTGTAACAATAGTTAAAGCTAGGGCTAAAAGCAAAAACGGATAGCGTAAAGTAGCAATTTTCTTAAGTCCATTATTTTTCACAGCCAGCCAAATAGTGATAAAGGCAATAGCCAAAAAGGAAAAAATTAAATTTTCCTTTGGATACGCGAGGGAAGAAATAAATGGCCGGACCAAGATTAATAGCAGTAAGGCGAGCATTATGCTATAATTCTATTGTAAAATGAAAGAGACGTCAAATGTAATTGTAAGTATTATTATTGCTACCTCAGGCGCGGGCGGCTATCTAAAAAAATGCCTGGATTCTTGCCTGATGCAGAGCTTTAAAAATTTTGAGCTTATCGTCATAGATAATTCTTCCAACAACTCTCTTGGTGCAGAAATCCAGAGATTATATCCTTCGGTAAAGTTATTTAGAAATCCGCAGCCGTTGTCCTATTGTAATTCTTTGAACCTAGGGATATCCTCTTCTATGGGCGATTTTGTTTTTTGCTTAAATGATGATGTTAGCTTGGAAAAAGATTACCTAGAAAAAACTTTTAATATTTTCCCGCTCGACAAAAAGATCGGTGCGGTGTGCGGGAAAATTTTACGTAGCGACGCTAAAACTATCGATAGTACTGGGCTATTTTTAAGTTATTGCCGGACTGCCAAGGAAAGAGGGTATGGCAAAAAAGATAGGCGCCAGTATGAAAAACCGGGGTATATATTTGGCGTGAATGGCGCAGTATTATTCTGCCGTAAGAAAATGCTAGAAGAAATTAAGGAGCCCGAAGGATATTTTGACCCGTGCTTTAATTTTTTTTACGAAGACCTGGATCTTGCCTGGAGGGCCCGGCGCGCCGGCTGGAAGGCTTATTATACGCCTTATGCAATTGCCTATCATGTACGGGGAGGTTCTTTTAGAATAGATTCCAAAGGCATAGATAAGCCATTCGCCAGAAGGTATCTCAGTGAAGAGCGGCATCTAGATTTGATTAAGAATCGCTACCTTACGATGGTCAAAAATGAAAAATTATCTAGTTTTTTGCTGCATTTGCCGGGAATATTTGCTTTTGAATGCCTGCAATGGGGCTATTGTTTGCTCCGTCGGCCGCGCTTGTTAGGATTATTCTCTATGCAACTAAAAATTTTTCCCGCCGCCTTTAAGAAAAGAAAATTACACGCTGTGCAGTAATTTATCGAAAAGATTAAATTTATTGAATTTCTCGTCGAGAAAAAATACTTGACAAAGAGGGTATGTTGTGATAAAAAAAGATGTTGATACAAGGTATTGATGAAAAAAACGTAAGCTGAAAGAGGATAAAAACAAAAATTGGAAAAATAGGCGTAATTTCGGGGCTCGCAACAAACAAGGAGCCCTTATTTTTTGACTAAGAAGATGAAAAAAGTTGGATTAACCTACGATTTAAAGACAGATTATAAGTTTAAGGCGGATGATCCCGAAGATGCCAATGCGGAATTCGATCATCCCTCGACTATAGATGTGATTGCCGAGGCGATTAAGGCGAATGGTTTTAAAGTCGAGCGTATCGGCAATGTCACTAATCTATTGGAAAAAATAGATTCATTAAAAGTAGATATAGTTTTTAATATTTCAGAAGGTGTCTCAGGCAGGAACCGGGAATCACAGGTGCCGGTTATTTTGGAGATGGCTGGGATTCCTTTTGTGGGAGCCGACGCCTTAACCTTAGGGTTGACCTTGGATAAGGTAATGGCAAAAAAGATTTTTATCGCGGAAAAAATTCCTACTCCGAAATTTTTTGAAGTGAAAAATATCGAAGAGTTGACGAATGCCGATCATTGTAAATTCCCTTTGATTGTTAAGCCCCGCTTCGAAGGTTCTTCCAAGGGCTTAAGTGAAAGTTCCCGCGTGGAAAATATGGAAGGGCTAAGAAAGCAGGTTGATTTTGTGGTGACCAGCTATAAACAGCCGGCATTAATCGAAGAATTCATCTGCGGCCAGGAGTTTACTGTGGCAGTCGTGGGCAATGAGGAGCCTGAAGTGTTGCCGATTGTGCAGATTAAAATTGATGGCAGGTTAAAACTTAATGATAAATTTTATACTTTTGCCAGGATTACTTCCGATAGATTAGAATATATCTGTCCTGCGCGCATTACACCGGAACTCAAGAAAAAGATCGAAGATCTGGCTTTAAAGACTTATACGGCTGTAGAGTGCCGTGATTTTGGCAGGGTGGATTTCCGGGTGGATAACGAAGGTAATCCATTTGTCTTAGAGATCAATCCTTTGCCTTCTCTCTCTACAGAAGACGTGTTTATGCTATTGGCAAAGGCTACCGGCATTACTTACGAACAGATGATCGGTAAAATATTAAATAGTGCGTTAACAAGATATAACCTTAACTAATCCGATGAAAGTTGCGCTGACCTATAACTTAAAGAAAAAAGACCAGACTAAGCCGGAAGACTATTTTTCCGAATATGATTCTGAAGAAACTATTGGTGCAATAGTTTCTGCGCTAGAAACCAAAGGGCACAGTGTAGAGGCCATTGATGTAGAGTATCCGCGCCTTTTTTCTTTCTTCAAGAAAAACCGTGTGGATATGGTTTTTAATATCGCAGAAGGCAGAAAAGGTAAATTCCGCGAATCAGAAGTGCCTGCAATTCTGGATTACTTAAATATTCCTTATACAGGATCAGATACATTTTCTTTGGCCCTGGCTTTAAATAAGGCCCTCACCAAAAAGATCTTAAAGGCCGAAGGTATCCCTACTCCGCATTTTCAAGTTTTTGCTAAAGAAAATACGCAATTATCTAGCGACTTAAAATTCCCCTTGATCGTCAAGCCTAATTGTGAAGGTTCGGCAAAAGGGATTAATAAATCCAATGTCGTGCACAATGCGCAAGATTTAAAGAAAAAAGTCAAAGAGATACTCCATTCCTATAAACAGGAAGCCCTGGTGGAAGAATTTATCGATGGCAAAGAGCTTACTGTGGGGATTTTAGAAAACGGAAAAACCACCATTTTACCCATCCTTGAGATTGATTTTTCCAGTTGTAAAACAAGCGGAGAATATTTTTATTCCTGGAAGATGAAGGAGTATCAGGGGAATGCGGAAATGGGGCTTGTCCCGACATTTCATTGCCCGGCGCGCCTCGATAAAGAAATTGAATCTAAGGTGAAAGAGGCGGCATTAAGAACACATCGGGCAGTAGGATGCCTGGATATTTCCCGTACCGATATCCGTCTTGATTCCAACAATATTCCGTATGTTTTGGAAATAAACCCTTTGCCAGGCCTAGATCCCAAGGAGTCAAATTTTCCGATTATGGCCTATGCCGCCGGCATGCAATATGAAGATCTTATCGAAGCGATATTAATCAGCGCTTCAGAAAGGACGAGGCAGTAAAATTGAGCAGCATAAATAGTAATACAGTTGTTGCCGAACAGCAAAAATTATTGCCAGAGATTGGTCCCGCGCGCCAGATTAAAAAGATCCGCGATTATCAACAGATTAGTATTTATAAAGATGTTAATCCTTTGGATTGGGAGGATTGGCATTGGCAGTTAAAGAATAGAATCCGCACCAAAGAAGAACTCTCCCAGATCATTAAATTAACCCCTGAAGAAGAAAAAGGCATTGATAAGGCAAGGGGGCGGCTTTCTATGGCAATTACTCCTTATTGGGCCGCACTAATTGATCCGGAAGATCCCGAATGCCCGATTAGAAGACAGGCTGTTCCAGTAAGCGCGGAATCAGCAGTTTCTCCTCATGAAATGACTGATCCTTGTGCCGAAGACAGGGATTCTCCGGCACCGCATTTAGTGCATCGTTATCCGGACAGGGTTTTAGTGTTAGCTACTGACCATTGCGCGATGTATTGCCGGCATTGCACCAGAAGGCGCTTGGTAGGTGAACACGAAAAAGAGGATAATTCTCCTGGGAGATTCGACGCGGCAATCGAATATATTAAAGCAAACCGCAAAATCAGGGATGTCTTGATTTCCGGAGGCGATCCTTTAATCCTAGAAGATGAAGAAATCGAGAACTTGATCCAGAAGATCCGCGCAATCTCCCATGTGGAATTCTTAAGGCTAGGTACGCGCGTACCAGTTACTTTACCGCAACGCATCACGGAAAGATTGGTGAATATGTTGAAAAAATATTCTCCACTCTGGATCAGTATTCATTTTAATCATTCAAAGGAGATTACCAAGCGTTGTAAGATTGCCTGCGATATGTTGGCTGATGCCGGGATACCCCTGGGTAGCCAGACCGTACTTTTAAAAGGCGTTAATGACCGGCCCTATATTATGAAACGCCTGGTGCATGAATTATTACAAATTAGGGTCAGGCCATATTATATCTATCAATGTGATCCCGTAAGGGGAACCCAGCATTTTCGTACCCCTGTCGCCGCGGGAATAAATATTATGGAAAAATTACGCGGCCACACCTCTGGTTATGCTGTCCCTACCTATGTAATTGACGGCCCTGGAGGAGGCGGCAAGATCCCCGTGGGCCCCAATTATATCCTTTCGCAGGCTAAGGGAAAATATGTTCTGCGCAACTATAAAGGTAAGATCTATACTTACCTTGAATAAGTACCCTTTGCAAGAAATGGGGAAGCAGAAATGAAAATCAGGGTTTTTTCTCTGATTTTTATGTTTTTTCCAACCCTTCTTTACGCAGAAATAAATCCCAACGCAAGATTAGCACAGATAAATCAAATCTTAGATATTACAGAGTCAGCAATATATTCCCATTCCTATCCGACAAATAGCCTTAATTTAAACACGGAAAACAGGCTTCCTACCAATCTCGAAACCGCATCTACAATAGTTCCTTTAAATCAACCGCAAAATGATCCTGCTCAAAAAAAAAGGAATTCGGTTATTGAAAAAGCCTTATCCAGCCTGGAGATAAGCCTAGATTTCGAATACAGTTTTGGCCTGAAGGGCGGGCAGACTTTTGAGATTATTGATAGCCGAGGAAGGCGTATTTCCAAGCTGCATTATTCTCATCGCGGCCAAATGTATACTTTTAAGGGGGAGGCGAAAATCCTGCCGCAACTTTTTATCGCAGGTAGATATGGAAGCAGTAATTTTAAAAAATCAAACTCTACAGATACAAATTGGCAGCCCGCTACTCGGCCGGATATTTGGTTCGAATCACATTCCCGCACAAAAACAGCTTTAGAAATTTCCGACCTTAATTTTTACTATCGGATTTTTGATTTAAATACCGAGAATATCAGAGGGAATGTATGGTTAAAAGACCTCTTTGATTATTTTAAGATCGGCAATAAAAACGATAAAATTACCTTTGATCTTCTTGCCGGTTACCAATGGCAAAAAGGCCGTTATGGAATGACCAATCTTGTGGATACGATGGAATGGTGGGTGCCGGTAAACAATCCCATCAACGGCCAAGATTCATTCTACAAGATTGTTTACCGCGGGCCTAGGCTGGGATTTCGTACGCAGGCTACCTCTGGGAAATTCTCTACGAAGATCGCCTTTGCCTATTCTTTGCTCTCAACTAAAGCATACGGTTGGTGGAACACGACTACCAATATTTTTGAGCAGCACGGAAAGAATGGTTATGGTTTTGATCTTGCGTTAGAACTAGATTATGAGTTTACTCCCCATCTCTTAGGAGGAGTAGGATTTAATTATTTATTGCGTAAACAAAAAAATCTCAAAGAATCTGCCAATCAGCCCGGCCTGGTTTATGACGATTTAGATATTGTCCGCAACACTGATAGCTCTCTCTACGGCCCTTCTATAATATTAAGGTATATTTGGTAAGATCCTCCATTGAAAAAGCCATAAAATATGTTATACTTCTTTCGTAAATAGCAATTTGACAATTTGGTATTTTTGCACTGCTGAAAAAGGTAAACTCAGGGTAACCTGGGGGCGCAAAGCTTCCGGCCCAAACGTTTCTTGTTAGGGTAGCGGAGCTGCCAGAAGCTAAAACTCTAAAGCTTATACCTTTAGAGTTTTTTTGTTTTTATGATGCCCTAGGGATTCCCCCTAGGGTTTTTGTTTTTGTAGGATACACGCAGAAAAAGGAGTTAAGATGCCTAAGAATACGCCGAGACATAAAGAGATTAGACATACTTTATTTAAGTTGATTTTATTAAGCTTAATTTTTTTGCCTATTATTGCCTTAGCTAGCGACAACGAAACGATTAAGAACGTTACTCTTCCCGCAAAAAAAACGCCAGCTAGCCAAACCAACCAGACCCCGGTTAAGTATATCGGAGGCAATAATTTGATCATTGTTCCTATTGGCCAAGCCAGGCAGGGCGATAATTTAAGCCGTCAAACGGCGTTGGGCCAGGGAGCAGAAGAAGGCGAAGTTCCTCCTGCACAAGAGGCAAAACCTGTTGAACCTATTTTAGCGCCAAAGCAGGCAACCGGAGAAGTAGTTGTAGGTTTTAAAGAGAATGTGAAGCCTGATCAGGTGCTTCAAGAAGCAAATATCCCTTATGAAAAAATTCAGCGGGTGTTTCCGATTGCCCAGTCAGTAAAGCAATTTAAAAAAGAAAATCGTTTGGAAAAGGATTCTGATGGTTGGTATTGGTTTTTCGGGAAAAATTATCAGGAAGTAACCGAAGAAGAAATTTTTTCCGAGGCTTACAAAAAAATGATCCCGGAAGAAAGAAAATTGTTCCGAGCTTATAAAATTACCATCCCGCAGGAAACTAGCGTGGAAGGCACGATCGAAACTTTAAAAAATAACCCTGGGATAGAATACGCTCAGCCAAATTATGCGATGCAGGCGTCTTTTACCCCGAATGATCCCTATTATAGTTCTTACGGCACCTATGGACCTTATGACGATCTTTATGGCTTGAAAAAAATTCAATGCGGCACTGCCTGGGATACTTCCAAGGGCGATAATGTTATAGTAGCCGTAGTTGATACAGGAGCGGCATTAAGCCATCCTGATTTAGCAGGCAATCTTTGGACTAATCCTGGCGAAATAGCCGGTAATGGCATAGATGATGACGCTAATGGCTATATTGATGATGTGCATGGATACGATTTTGCTTATCGGGATAGCAATCCTACTGATGGCGAAGGCCATGGGACGCACGTTTCCGGGACCATCGCCGCCGTTGGGAATAATAATTACGAATTAGTGGGCGTGGCCTTTAACGCCAAAATTATGGTTTTAAAAGCCTTGGATGACGGCGGATCAGGGTATATTGTTGATTTAGCTGAGGCTATTCATTATGCCGCGGATAACGGCGCGCAAGTTATTAATAATAGTTGGGGCCCGGCCTCGCGGCTGGCATCTGACCCGGTGGTAGAAGCAGCAGTGGATTATGCCTATTCAAGAGGTTGTGTTCTTACTTTTGCCGCGGGTAATAATAATGATGATGTGGCGTACTATTCTCCTGCTAATTATTCCAAAGTGATCGCTGTTTCCGGTACTGATTATAACGACGCACGCTACGATATGTCTAATTGGGGTAATGCCATACACGTAGCTGCTCCAGCAGTATCTATTTTGAGTTTAGCTACTAATGAAAACAATTTTGGCATTGGTACGGGGACTTCGATGGCCTGTCCGCATGTTTCCGGCATGGCTGCATTAATGCTGTCAAGAAAACCCACCCTGACTAATGAAGAAATAAAATGGCTGATGCGCTTTTCTGCGGACGACCTTGGGGCAGTCGGAAAAGATGCCTATTTTGGTTACGGCAGGATAAATGCCGCCAGGGCGATGACAGCAGTTTCTGACACTAGCGCTCCTTCAACTCCGGTAGTAACTGATGAAGGTGATACTACGACGAATCAGAACCAATTATATGCCTCTTGGACCGCCGCTGATCCGGAGTCAGGAGTGAGGGAATATCAGTATAAGATCACGCAGGATTCAACAGGCGGCGCAACCATAGTTGATTGGACAAGTACCGGAACCACGGCTAATGTTACTTCCGGAGGATTAAGTTTAACCAAAGGGGTAACCTATTATTTTAGCGTAAAAGCAAAGAATGGCGTTGGGATTTGGGGTAATCTGGGATATTCGGATGGGATAAGAGAGGTCTCTGATAACCATGCTCCAGTTGCTGCTGACCAATCCGTGACCACTGATGAAGATGTTGCCAAAACAATTACCTTAAGCGCAACTGATGCTGATGGCGATAACTTAATTTATAGCGTGGTTACTAACCCTGGCCACGGTGCTTTATCAGGTACTGCGCCAAACCTCACCTATACACCCACAGCTAATTACAACGGAAGTGACTCCTTTACTTTTAAGGCCAATGATGGCCTGGCCGATTATAATATTGCAACAGTATCAATTACCGTTACAGCGGTAAATGATGCGCCAGTTGCCAATGACCAGTCAGTTACGGTTACAGAAGATACGCCTCGGGCGATTACCTTAACCTCCACAGATATTGATGGCGATAATTTAACCTATTCTGTAGTTACTAATCCTAAGCATGGGACATTATCGGGTTCGGCTCCTAACTTGACATATACGCCTGATTCGAAATTTAAAGGTAATGACTCTTTTACCTTTAAGGCCAATGATGGCCAAATAGATTCCAATACGGCAACCGTATCAATTCATATACAACATCTCAATCACGCGCCTGTGGCCCACAATCAGTCAGTGAATACTGATGAAGACGCAGCCATAAGTATTACCTTAAGCGCAACTGACGCTGACGATGATAATTTAACCTATTCCGTGGTTAGTAACCCTGGCCAAGGCTCTTTGTCAGGCACAGCTCCTAACCTGAACTATACCCCGAATGAAAGTTTTTCCGGAGACGATTCCTTTACCTTTAAAGCCAATGACGGCCTGGCTGATTCCAATATTGCTACCGTGTCAATTAAAGTAAAACATCTCAATCACGCGCCTGTGGCCCACGATCAATCAGTGAACATTCGACAAGATACGCCTAAAGACATTACTTTAAAAGCTACTGATAAAGACAAAGATAATCTAACCTATACTGTTCTTACCAGCCCTACTCAGGGTTCTTTGTCAGGCACAGCTCCTAACCTGAACTATACCCCGAATACCGGCTATATAGGAGACGATTCCTTTACCTTTAAAGCCAATGATGGACAGTTTGACTCTAATATAGCAACCGTATCACTACATGTAAAACTGCCGCCGAAGGCAAAAATCTCGATTG
>JAQUNE010000016.1 GCA_028717765.1 Candidatus Omnitrophota bacterium
CCGCTCTCGGGTTTATGCCTAGACTTAGCCTCACTCGCGGACTTGCGCCAAGGTTTAGGCTTATCTGCAGCCTTTTGCCAAGGCTTATGCTCACCTTCAGTTTTTTTCCAAGGCTTATGCTCACCCACACTCTTTTCCCAAGGCTTATGCTCACCTGGACCCTTTTCCCAGGGCTTAGGCTGACTTCTATTTTTGCGCCAGCGCATTGGATTATCGTGCTTTTTACGAGAGAGCTTTTCTGCCGGTATTTCAGTTAAACCTCGCTTACTTAAGTAGCTATGCGTACGCCGGCCGCTCATATACCTGCCTGGTTTCTTAACGAACTTCTTAAACTCAGGTTGCGGCTGCGGCTTCTCTTCGCCTACTGAATGCACTTTATCTTCTACGATAGCCTCTTGCAAAACTTCTTTTTTCGGACGCGCTACCTCGATATTTAGCACCCGGCCCATAAATTCACTACCATTAAGAGCAATGATCGCTTCCAGCGCTTGCTGCTCACCGATCATCTCCACAAAACCAAACCCTCTTGACTTAGGCGTTGTTTTCTTCTCCTTAGTCATCACAATCGCCACAGAAGCAACCGTGCCATAGCCCTCAAAGAGTTTTTTTACATCATCTTGCGTGGCGTTAAACGGCAAATTACCTACAAAAATATTCATTTTAATCTCCTAATTTACTTTTATCCTAAAGGTAGGGATCAAAGGCGAGTTACTTTTTTTTCTTTATCTTTTTTTTCGGTTTCGCCAACAAACATAATACGTCCGCAAAAGGCGATAACTTTCCTTTTTCATAAGGAAATTCTTTACAGTGAGCAGGCTTAAATTTAATATCTACTTTATGAATGGAGCATAGCCCGTCTTTGGTAAGGAAAGAACAATGGTTATCTTCATAGCTGGTTCCCACGCGAAATCCGGAAGGAAAATCGTCATCTCTTTCAAGATGGTAAAAATCCCCTTTTAATCCGAGCGATAAAATTTGCTTTGCTTCTTCCAAGTCCACCCATGCCCCAAAATCACAACAAGCATGCTGTTTCTTGCACTTCATACAATCAATCTTCATTCTTCCCTCTTTTTTAAAATCATCGAAAAATTAATCCCACTCAATTATAGGTGAAATGCACCAATATATCAAGAACATTTTGGCCTTGAAAAAATTATTCCTCGTCTATCCCTGCTTCAGATACTGCTTGATCCATCCGCTTCTTAGGAGAAATAACCGGAAGCAGATGCTTGGGAAGAAAAACAATACTTGCAATTATAGTCGGGATTACAGCGCTTGCAATAACTGTCGCCACCAAGAAAGAATACTGCCCTTGTGTAACTATTCCATGCGAAAATCCGTATAAGGCAGAAATCGTCCCAAAGGTAAGGCCTGTAGACATCATAAGTGTATAATACCATCTTTCTGACGGCTCTTGACGGAACTTTGCGATCACCGGGTATAATCCGAAAATTTTCGAGATCACCTTAGCAAGAAACAAAACTAAAAATATGAGCGGGGCCGCGATTAAAGCCGGCACTGAAACCAATGTTCCGGCGCGTAGAAAATAAAACGGCGTAAGAAATCCTATAGTTAATGTTCGCATGCGCCTGACCCAGTGATGTTCTTTTGCCGCGAACTCCGCCAAAAGCATTCCCGCCACATAAGCAGGCAGCACGGCCTCACTTCCCGACCAATATGCAAGCGCGCCAAGGCCAAAAAGCACTAGCACCACCCATTTAGCGCGAATTGCAGCAGTTCTATTACCATACACTTTCGTCAAAAACGATGTGACAAAAGGAAATACTCCTAATACGATAATACTTACAAACACGAAAATAATTGTTTTATAGGTAAACGGCGCGAAGATAAGCCCAAGCGCTATTACTGTTCCTAAATCATTAATAAAACAGGCGCCTAAAATTCCTTTGCCGAATTCCGTCTTATTAAAACCTGTTTCAAGCATTACGGCATAAACCACAGCCATAGAAGTTGTAGAAAGTGCCACTCCTGCCAACCAACTTGCCTGAACGTTCCAATGCAGGATAAACCTGGCTATCGCCGCGCATCCTAGAAAAGGAGCAAGAAATCCTACCAACCCAACTATGGCTACTTCTTTCTTCTTGGAAGAGATTACTTTTGGATCTAATTCTGCACCCGCAAGGAAAGTAAGCATGATCGCGCCTGTTGCCGCGAGAAAACGCAGCCACTCTAGATTGCTGCCCAAAGAGTTCTGCCCGAAGAAATGATTGGCCAGAACAGCAGCCAGAACCCCTACACAAATTTCAATCAGGGCAATTGAGATTTTAAGATGATACGCGATAATCGTAGACAAAACTGCTAACCCAAGCCAAATTGCCGCGATAGTAAAAATTCCTTCCATGTGGTCCTCCTTATTCCGCAAAAAAAATAAAGCCCCTGTCATTTCTAGTAGAGGCTTATATAAAAATACCTCTACCATTTCTAGTAGAGGTTATCAACCTTCTTCTTTAAAGGTGGTTCCTTTTAAGAGGCGAACCTCATCGCCCATTGCTTGTGTTTAATTTACCATTAAAATCTGAGTGAATCAAGCCGAAAGTCACGATCAGAAATAATTTCGGCAGGTAAAACTTAAAATGGGCTGGAATAAAATCTCCAGCCCATAATCATTTATTGACGATTTATTATTCTACTATTTTAACGGACTGCGCTCTATTTGTCCCCTTTGCACTTGTTGTATACTCAACAATAACCTTATCGTCCTTTTTTAATTCCCTTAGGTTAAGTATTTTTGTGCCTTTATCATTAATTGGGGTGCCGCTTCTTATTGCAAAACTTAACTTCTCTCCATTATCAGCCACAACTGTAAGTTCGGATTTTGTTCCCTTCTTAACATCCCCAATGGTTACTGAATCAACTTTACCACTAAAAGTTTTCTTTACTACCGGCGCTTGGGAAGTTTTAGTAACCACTGGTTGGCTAACCGGAGCTTGTGCCTGTTGAGCAAAACATAAAGAAGTAACGGATAAAAATGCAAGTAAAGAAAAGGTTATTTTTTTCATTGTCGATCCTCCTAAGATAATATTTTTGTTGAATTTAGGCTGAAACGAAAATTGCAGGATTAAGTGGCGGGGATTTTTCGTGCCTTTCTAAATACGCCATAATCGATCTGGGTGAAACTGTAATAACGCGGTGCTCATAGAGAATTCCTGAGCAAGAAAAAATGCTGGCAAAAATTTTCTCATATTCAAAAGAACCGTTAATGTTACAGAAGATATCTGGTACGGAATCTTCATCTTCACAAACAACCCTGGTGAAGATAATAATCGGTACTACTATTACTACGCAAATTAAAATTAAACTTAAAAAAATAGATTTCTTCATAGGCTGATTATATATGTAATACCCCGACATATCAAGAATATTCTGGGCTAAGAAAGCAATCCCTTTAATGAGCCGCGATCGGATTGTCGAGGTGCTTTGGCCTTTTCAGCAGGAATACGAAGGGAATAATACAAAGCATGAGCAACGTAGAAAAATAAAAGGCGTCGGTAAAAGAAAAAAGTGTAGCTTGTTTGATTAATTGCTGATAGATCACTCCGTTGGCCGCGGCGGTACTGCTTTCTCCGGCCTTAGACCCTAACACAGCCATCGCCTTACTTACGCCTATCTGGTAGTGCTGATCAAAGGGATTAAGCTGCTCAGAAAGGCGGAACTGATGGAACTGCGCCCTTCTGGCAAGAAGAGTAGTCATGATTGCGATCCCGAAACTTCCCGAGATATTCCTAAATAAGCTGAATATACTAGTAGCATTACCCATCTCTTCCTTTTTTATGGTGCTAAAGGCCAGGCTAGTCAAAGGGACAAAAACCATCCCCAACCCGAATCCCATAATAAGCCTGGAATAAGCCACGGTATTAAAATCAATATAAGTATTAAAGCGGGACATCACAAAAATGGAGTAAGTAGTAATCAGTAAGCCCACGGCTAAAACTCCTTTGGGATTAACTTTTTGGATGAGTTTTCCGCTAATGGGCATGGAGATCAAAGTCGCAATCCCGCCAGGTGCGAGGACCATTCCAGAAAGAAAGGCAGTATAACCTAAAAGCTGCTGCACAAAAATCGGAAGCAACACAATACTCCCAAAGAGGACAAAAAACGAGATACACTGGATCACATTCGCGCTTGCGAAAGAGACATCTTTTAATTCGCGCAAATTTAGGATCGGGTCCTTTCTCCTTAACTCCCAGAAAACAAAAACACTCAGGCAAATTATCGCCACAATTGCCAGACGTAAAATAAACATCGAAGAAAGCCAATCCTCACGCTGCCCCTTATCCAAAACAACCTGCAAAGCTCCGATCCCAACTACGATCAAGCTTAATCCAATATAATCGATCTTCTCTTTTATGCGTTTTAAATATGGAGGGTCCTGAATAAACAGCATGATCATGATTACCGAGATAATACCAATGGGAATATTAATATAAAATATCCAATTCCACGACCAGTTATCAGTGATCCAGCCACCTAAGACCGGCCCGACTATCGGGCCGAACATCACACCCACTCCGAATATCGCCATTGCCATCCCGTATTCCTTAGGAGGAAATGTCTCCAGGAGTATCGTCTGCGAGATCGGCTGAAGTGCGCCTCCTCCTATTCCCTGGATGATCCTGAAAATGATCAAGGCAGAAAGAGTAGTGGCACTTCCGCACAAAAATGAACTTACAGTAAAGAGGGTTACGGAAAACAAAAGATAACGTTTCCTGCCAAAAACGCGGCTCAGCCACCCGGTTAAAGGAATAATAATGGCATTGGAAACTAAATACGCGGTAATTGTCCAGGTGGCTTCGTCAAGCCCTGCAGAAAGCGATCCGCGGATGTGGCCAAGAGAGACATTGACCACCGAAGTATCAATTACTTCAAGCAGGGTCGGCAATACTACTGCTAAAGCGATAATCCATTTGTTGGATCTATTCATTCTTTATAATAATCGTAGGCACGCAAGACATTCCAATACGCAGCACATGCCCTTGGTCAGTATCTTTATCAAAGACAATCTTTACCGGAATGCGCTGCACCACCTTGACATAATTACCCAAGGCATTCTCCGGAGGAAAAAGCGAAAATGCCGCACCAGTGCCAGCCATAATACTATCTACTTTTCCGGTAAAGACCTTGCCAGGATAAGTATCCACTTTTATTAATACCCGTTGGCCTGCTTTGACATTTTTTAATTGTGTTTCTTTGTAATTTGCCGTGAGCCAAATATCATTCAATGCGATGATCGCCATGAGCGGCTGCTCTGCCTTAACCTGATTACCAACTTCTACTGATTTTTTGGTCACGAAACCTTCCACTGGAGAATAGATGTTGGTGTATAGCAGGTTCTGGCGGCTGATCTTCAGCTGCTGCTCTGCGGCATCCACCTGTGCTTTAGCCAGATGATAAGCTGTAAGAGCAAATTCATGTTTTTCTTTAGGGATGACTTTATTGTTAAAAAGCGTTTCTGCGCGGTCGCGGTCACGTACCGACTGTTCAAGTGTAGCCTTGCGCACTTCCAGGTTAGCCGCAGCTTCATTTACTTTTAAATTATAATCTACTGGATCGATCTCAAATAGGAGATCGCCCTTTTTCACCAATTGATTATCTTCGACATTGACCTTAAGGATCGTTCCGGAAACCTTAGGGGCAATACTATGGATCCTTCCCTCAATATAAGCATCATCAGTAGTTTCCCTGCCTAAGTTAAAGAAAATATAAAATCCTAAGCCAAGCAATCCGGCTACCACGAGTGCCGCTAAAATTTTCAATACCTTCTTTTTTTTAGGATCCTCAACATTCATCATTTTTTACTCTCCATTTTTTTATAGATCAGTGGAAGGTCCAGCCCCATTGAATACATGAGTTTGGCGTAATTGCGTTTCATTTCGTAATCACTGATACAATAATTTACCTGTGCCCTGGTCTGCAGGCTGATCGCCTCGAGCACGTCAGTGGTAGTGGCCACTCCGGCATTGTATTTGGTGCGGAAAAAACGTACATTTTCATCGGCCTGCTCTAAAGCATCATGCGCAACCTGCACCTTTTCGCAAGAATTCTTCAGGCCGTAAAAGCTATCTTCGATCTCAAATTTGATATCCTCGGTAATTTTACCTTTTTGCTCAGTAAGTTTTCTTTGCTTGGAGCGCTCCTTGAGTAATTGCGAATAAGCAGCTCCGCCGTCATAGAGGTTCATTTTTGCACCCAACTCAATAGACGTGTTTGTTGTGTGTGTGGAGAATTTATTCTGTTGATAGTTGTATGCGGCGTCGGCAAAAACCTCAGGAAGATTCTCTACTGCTTTGGCTTTTTGGGTCAGGACTGAAGCCTGGATCTGATCAGCATAAAAGGTGATCTCCGGCCTCAAAGTCATTGCTAGATTCCAGGCATTTTCCATTTCCGGAAACTCCGGAGTAACCATGGGGATATCCTGGACCCGGATCTTTTCGCGCAGCGGCAAGGCAAGCAGGTTATTCAGCCTGGCAACTGCTGTTTCCTGGCTATTGCGCGCCGCGATTAATTTCTGCTTGGCATCGGCAAGCCTGACTTTAGCCGGCAGTAAATCGTTTTCCACCGCAGAACCATTATCATAAAGCTGCTGGATATCATTAAGGTAAGCATTCAGGCTCTCTACTTCTTTCTCAAAAACCAGGATCATCTTTTCGCTTTCTAAAAGATTGAAATACGCCACAATAAATTCCAGAGTAGCCAGGCGTTTCACGCTTTCCGTATTTGCCTGTGTGGCTTTATATAATTCTCTTGAGGCCTTAAAACTATGCAGGCTCTTTCCAAAATCAAAGATCGTCTGATAGACGTCGAATCCATAAGCTAAAGGATCCTTATCCCCGGTTTCAATTGCTGTGGCGCCTAACAACACTCCCGGAGCATTCTCATTAAAGGTTTTATTTGCAAATCCGCTTAATTGCGGCAGAAGCGATGAACGCGCGAGGAGCGAATCCTGAAAGGCGATATCATTATCAGGGAGTGCCACTTTAATCAAACGGCTATTTTTTAACAAGAGGTCAATCCCCTGAGAAATCGTGATCAGGCGAGATTCTTCAGCAAAAGCGCTGCGGCTAATAAAAAGTACCAGCGCTATAAGAATCAAGTTAAGATTTCTTTTGCAGATCATTATCTTTTCTTTGCTCCGCTTAAAAATAGATCCATGATCAACCTGGAGGTTTCTTTTAAATCCTTTTTCTCCTGGCTTTCCTTTTCACACCAGCTAAAAATAAAAGAAGTAACGATCGATTCAAGCAGGCTGCTAATCTGTTTAGGGTTGGCGTCCTTCCTGATCAACCCTTCTGCCTGTGCTTGCTTGATCAGTTCAATTGAAAAATCTCTATGCTTCTGAGTAAGCGTTGATTTGGCGAGCCGGTTTTTTATCGACCAATGGCTTTCTTCCTGGACGAATATGCGGAAGAAATCCTGATTTCGCTCAAAAAACTGTAAACTTTCGTAAATCAGGACTTCAAGTTGCGCGCGCGCCCCTTTTATCTGTGCGGTTTTTACCTTTAAGATATGCAGCAGCTCGTGGATTTTTTCTTCAACGATCGAGAAATAAAGGGAATTTTTGTCGTCAAAATAAAGATAGACTGTGCCGGTGGCGTACTCTGCCTGGCGGGCAATATCCTGAATGGTGGCTTTATGGAATCCTTTTAGGGCAAAGACATGTTCAGCAGCCCGGATGATATCGGTTTTTCGTAAGAGCTTGTGCCGCTCTTTACGGCCCAAAGGACAAGTTGGGGATTCCTGGGTTATTGTTGGATTTAATGAATATATATTCATATTTATGATTATACATTCATTTTTTTATTTTGCAAGTAAAATTTTGGCAGGGCTTAATTCTTATTTTTATTTGTTCTGTTGAGTAATTTTATCCGGATGGCGTTCAAGCTTTGAGAATACTTCATAGGCGCAGGGAACAACAAAGAGTGTCAAGATCGTAGAAAGTAAAACTCCTCCGATAACAGAAACCGCCATCGGTACCATTACCTCCGAACCCGGCCCGATAGCTAATGCCTCAGGAGTTGCGGCTGCAATCATGGCAATAGAAGTCATGAGAATTGGCCTTAAGCGTATGGGGCAAGCATCTAAAAGCGCTTCTTTTACCCCCATCCCCTGCTTGCGCCGGACATTAGTAAAATCAACAAGGAGAATAGAGTTTTTCTTTACAATACCCATCAGCAAAATCAGGCCGATCATACTATAAAGATTAAGCGAATTACGCGTTAAGAAAAGGAATAAAAAGGCTCCGCTGATACTAAATGGTAATGCCAAAAGTACGGTAAAGGGATGAATAAAACTGTTGAATTGTGTTCCAAGAATCATATAAGCAACAAAAATTCCCAAAAAGAGGGCAAAGATCAAACTCTGGAAAGATTCCTTAAAAGCCTGCGAACCTCCGGAAAAAACCAAGCGGTAATCTTTTGGAAGGACTTCTTTGCCAATTTTTAAAACCGCATCCAAAGCCTCTTGCTGGGAATGGCCAGAGACAGGATTTGCGTAAATACTCACCGCGCGCTCACGGTTCTTACGGGTAATTGAAAATAAAGAAGGCTTTTCATTCGCGGTCACTACTGCCGATAGAGGCACCACCTCGCCAAATTCATTACGTACCCACATTCTTTGCACGTCTTTTGTATTTGAGCGGTCAGCTTCAGCTAAGCGCACACGGATGTCATAACGTTTACCGCGGCTGGTAAATTTTCCATTACGCACCCCTCCTACCATAGCATTAATAGTGTCCGCTATAGAAAGCACGCTTACGCCATGCTCTGCTGCTTTCTGCCGGTCCGGATAAACTTGCAACTCAGGCATTCCGAGCTGATAATCGGTATCAACATCTACCATTGCCCCGGAAGCCTTCATCCGTTTCATGATCTCTTGGCTAAACTGGCCTAATTTTTCCCAATCCGGCCCGCGCACTGTAAATTCAACTGGAAATCCGCGTTGCGCAGTAAATCCTGATAAGGAAAGATCCTGAATAGAAGCACGGTCTACTCCGGGCATACTATTGAACTCCTTACGTGTTATTTGCATAAAATCCTGCTGAGTTTCATGATGGCCGTTTAATAGCGGCCTTTGCTTTACAGGCTTCATTGTAATAAAAATAAACCCCTGATTTACCTGGTTTCCGGAAAAACTGCCTACCACACTATAATAAGTTGCTACTTCGGGGCGCTGCATGAGGAATTTCTCTGCTTGCTTAAAGAGCTCATCGGTTTTTTCTATGGAACTTCCCAGAGGCAGATTTATGCGCGCAAGAAATCTGCTTTGATCTTGTGGAGGAATAAATTCTTTTTTCAAGATCATCGATAACCCTAAAGACAAAACAAAAACTACTACCGCGATAAACAAAATTGTCTTCGGCCATTCCAATATGAACTTAAGTGTGGCGCGATAACTATCTGATAGCCCTTTCATAAGCTTATCAATGGCTTTTCCCAGTCTTGTGGTGTGCCCCACAGCTAAAAATTGCGAACATCTCATCGGCGTGATCGTCAATGCCTCAAGCAAAGAAAAAATTACTGCCACTGAGATCGTAACTCCGAACTGGAAAAAGAATTTTCCCACAATCCCTTCCATAAAGATCACTGGGATAAAGATCGCTAAAATTGCGATAGACGCTGCGATAGCGGCAAAAGTAATCTCCCGTGCTCCGGACAGAGCCGCTTCTTTTCGCGCTAGGCCCTGTTCCTGATAACGCGAAATATTCTCCAGGACCATGATCGCATCATCGACAACAATCCCTATAACTAAAGAAAGCCCAAGCATGGTAAAGACATTTATCGTAAATCCCGCAAAATAAAGGATAAAAAACGCTCCCATAATAGAAAAAGGAATGGATAAAAGCACGTTAACATTAGCGCTCCAGGAGCCTAAAAATAAATAGCAGACCAGTGAAGTGAGGATGACCGAAAGTAAAAGATTAAATTTTAACTCATTAACCGAATCTTTAATAAATTGGGTAGTATCAAAAACTACATCGAGGTGCATACCGGCAGGTAAACCTTTTTGCAGCTCTGCCATTCTGCGTTTTACGCCATCTGCCACTGCCACAGCGTTTGTACCGCGCTGCTTAACTATTCCTAAACCAACTGAAGGCTTTCCCTGACTACGCGAAATCCTGCGGATATCTGCCAAGCCATCCTCGACACTTCCCACGTCACCAATTCGCAGGCTCTTCCAAATCGGCCCTCCGCGCACACGCGTGGGGATAGTAAGATTTTCAAATTGCTCCGGGGTCGTTGCTTCACCATAAACCCTGACATTAATTTCTTTAGGGCCAGTGTCGATATATCCGGAAGGGATATCCGCGTGCTGAAAATTTATCGCGTTGAGCACGTCTTCCACGGTAAGTTCCATTTGCTGCATCTTTTCTGCGTCTAACCAAACGCGAAGATTTGGATCAACATATCCGCCTAACCTGATATCTCCTACCCCAGGTACAATAGTAAACTGATCTTTTAAAGTTTCATTGGTATAACGGCATAAATCTTTTACCGAGCGGTCACCGGAAAGCGCTAAAAACATAATCGGTTGGTCTTCGGGGTTAGTTTTAGTGACAACAGGCGGGTCGATATCGCGCGGTAAATTCCTTTGCGCCTGAGCAATCTTGGTTTGCACCTCTTGCAGAGCTACATCTATATTGCGGTTAAGGTTAAACTCGAGCGTAATTTGCGCATTTCCTTGCATTGATACAGAAGTAACTTCTTTTAATCCTTCAACACTCATCACCGCGTTTTCAATAATATCGGTGACATCGGTTTCCATGACTTCCGGGGCAGCGCCTTCCCATGTAACTGAAACCGAAACCACCGGAAAATCCACATCAGGCAGCTGGCTAACCCCTAAACGCTGGAAGCCTATCCAACCGAAAACCAGCACGCCAATCATCAGCATCCAGCCAAAAACGGGATTTTTAATCGAGATATCGGATAGTGTCATTCTATTATTGTGATTGTGTTTGGGCTAATCTCACCAGCAGCAGCTAATAACTGCCAGTAGAAACGTTTACTTTCGTATGAAGTATGGATATAACTTCTTCGCACGTCTCCTAAATTCTGTATTGCAGTCAAAACATCCAGATTATTCACCACGTTTAGTTTATAGTCCTGGGTTTGTAAATGATAACTTAATTCAGCAGCTTTCAAAGCTTTTCCCAGCGTCTTTCTTCTTAAAATAGATATCTGCATATTTACATACGCATCATGAATATTCTGAAGGGCAATCCTTCCTAACCTGCCATAGAGCAGCTCGCTCTGCTTTGCCACAGAATTAGCTTCTTTAACCTGGCCATAAGTCGTGGTCCCTTCAAAAATAGGAACATTCACTGAAAGTAAGGCATCCCATTTGCTGTCTGCTGGGCTAGAAGAGCGATGGCTAAAATAGTCGCCCTCTAAATTTACTGAAGGAAAAAATCCACTTCTGGCAACGGTGATCTTTTCCTGGTTCAACTTCCAGGCATAATAAGAAGCTTTTACATCCGGACGCAGAGATGCCTCTGCCAGATATTGAGATTCTGGTTTTATATTAAACTCAAACTTCGATTCCGCTATTTTGTCAAAGGGCTTGCCGATTAAAAATTCAAGCAGTTGACGTACTAAAAGTTCCTGATTTCTATCCAACTGGATCTCGGCTTGAAGGCTATAAAGCTGGTATTCTGTAGTCACAACTTCACTTGCCCTGGATTTACCTATATCCTGGCGCGTCTTTAATTCTTTCACCCGGTCATTCAACGCAAACTCAATTGTCTTAAGCGCACTAAGGTCATGTTGAATTTCCAAAAGCAGATAAAACGCATCAGAAACATCCACAAAAAGTAGTTGTTCCGCGCGCCACTTCTCCTGTTGACGCTGGTTCTTTTCAAGGCCACTTCCCTTGATTGCGGCAAATTCTTTAAAACCGGAGAATAAATCCTGCGTAAAGGTGAATTTTGCTTCATAAGTCTTATTGAGCGAAGTATTGCTGGATTGATTCCTGGTTTGCCCGTGGGAAAAAGAAACCTGAGGCATAATAGTGCCGAATGCCTCCAGGAAATGGGCCTCGGCAATTTTGATCTGTTCAGCATCTATGGCAATAATTTCGCTTTGCTTTAAGGCAAGTTTATAGCAATCTCCAAGCGTAAGGAATTCATTTGTAGGAAAATATTCTTTTTTCACAAGATCGTCGATCTCGGTTTGTGTATTATCATCTGCACCAAAAACTAAGATAGGCAAAAATAATATAATAATTAAACTTTTTATTAGGATTTTCATTTCTTTTTTATTATTTTCTTCTTGTATTTGGAAGGGAGGCAGTAATTTTTACGACCTGTTCGAGAATATTAAGGTAATGTTCTCTATCCTTCGGGGAGATTTTTCCAAAAACCTTTATTAATGCTTGTGTTTTTTGTTTACTTATATTTTCAATTATCCCTTTTCCTTTAGCAGTCGACTCTATCCATACAATACGACGATCATGAAGATCATCTTTCCTGACAACCAACCCCTGATGTATAAGCCTATCGATCAGCCCAGTTGTGGCAGGAGGCGAAATCTTCAGGTGCTTTGCTAAATAATTCATTTTGCTCTTACCATTACGCTCAAGATAATTTAACAGCCAAAACTGGGGCAAAGTTATTTCGCCTCTGGTTAAATAATTATTTTCGTATTGTTTGAAACCTCGGATGATTTGGGGGAATAATTCGATTACCCTGCTTGCAAATTCCTCGATATTCATTTCGCCTCTATTATAGTTAATACTACGAACTATTGACTGTATAAAGTATACATATATATTTATAGTTGTCAAGTTTTTCCCTTTAGCGAAATAATGGAAGGATTGTTATTTGGTAAAAGAGATAAAACGGTAAGAAATTATTTATTTAATGCCTTAAGACCCTCAAACCAAGCCAAACTGACAGTTCCGCTCACAAAAGTAATAAGAAGATCATCAAAAGAAAGAATTGAAAAATGAAAAAGATTTCGCAGCATTGGAACATAAATCACTAAAATGAGCGCAACTATGGCACCACAAACTACCCACCACAACGCCTGATTCCTGGATTTAATAATACCGACTAAATTCTTGGACCAGGAAAGATTGGTCATGATCAACATTACATTTGCAAAAATTAAGGTGGCAAAAGCCAGAGTGCGCGCCTCAAGCTCGCCTTTCTTAAGATATAGGGCAAACCAGAATACAGCAAAAACAACTGCTAATATACTGACCCCTTGTAACAAGCTAAAAATAAAAGTTTTTTTATTAAATAATGCCTCGTGAAGGTTGCGTGGAGGACGCTTCATGATATTCTTCTCATCCGGACAGGCTTCAAAGACAGTAGAGCATGCCGGATCAATGATTAATTCCAAAAAAGCAATATGTGCCGGTAAAAGCACGATCGGCAGCTGAAATAAAACCGGAAGAAACGACATTCCGGCAATCGGAACGTGGATGGCAAAAATATAGGCGATTGCCTTCTTGAGATTATCAAAAATCCTCCTCCCGAGTTTAACCGCATGTACAATTGAAGAAAAATCATCGTTCAGTAATACCAAGGCTGATGCCTCACGTGCAACATCAGTCCCCCTCTCGCCCATAGCAATACCAATATTGGCTGATTTTAAAGCTGGAGCATCATTTACTCCGTCTCCGGTCATCGCGACAATTGCCCCGTTTGCTTTTAAGGCATTTACAATCAGAAGTTTTTGCTCAGGTACCACTCTGGCAAACAAATTAATTGTTTTGATCCTTTCCCTTAACTGCAGATGGTCCATTGCCTCTAATTCCTGGCCGGTGATATATTGCTCGGGATTTTTTAAACCGATTTGCTTAGCAACATAAATCGCAGTTCCCGGATAATCTCCAGTAATCATAATTACCCTCATCCCCGCCTCATGTGCCTCACTTACAGAAGCAGGAACAGTTGCGCGTACCGGGTCAATAAATCCAAGCAAACCCACAAATTCAAAAGAAAAATCATGCTGTACTTCCGGAAGGCCTGTTTTTTTAAAGGAAGCTCTGGCAACCCCCAAAACCCGTAATCCTCGGTTAGCCATCTCTTCAATGCAACCCTTCATTTCATTTTGCTCAGGCTGGCCAAAATGACAAAGATCAGCTATGGCCTCAGGAGAACCTTTGGCTGCAATAATGTAATTACGCTTATCCGGGGATTCCCAGACATGCGAAAGCGCAAGTAAAGCTTTTGATAATGGATACTCTTTAACAATTTTCCAGTTATTATGAATGTGCTCAGAGCCTGAAAGATAAAACTCGCCCAGGCGTTTTACTTCTTTCTCAATAGGGTCAAAGGGGTCTTTTTGACTGGCTAAAATACCGTATTCAACCAGGTCATGCACATTTTCAGGGAGTAAATTTGCTTTTTTTGTATCAACTTCGTAAATTGTCCCCTTAACGCAAAGGGTGGTTAAATGCATAGCATTAAGCGTAAGTGTGCCGGTTTTATCCGTGCATAATACAGTTGCAGCCCCCAGAGTCTCTATCGCAGGAGCGCGCCTGGTCAAAACCTGGCTTTTAGATATTCTCCAAGCACCCAAAGTTAAAAATATAATTAATACCACGGGAAATTCTTCAGGCAACATTGCCATGCTTAAGGTTAAACCTGAAAGAATACCATTAAGCCAATTTCCTCTGGTAAAACCGTAAATTAAAATTACTAATAAGCAGAGAATTGCCCCGGCAATGGAAAAGTTACGTACGATTTTTCCTGTTTCCTTTTTAAGTAGCGTGTCTTCTTCATGAATAGCTTGCAGGGCTTTACCGATTTTTCCCATTTCAGTGTGCGTGCCGATGGAGATTACTTTTGCGACACCGCGGCCGTAAACCACAAGAGTGCCTGAATAAACAAAAGGTAGGTCTTCACCTCCGGGGCGACAAACTGCTTCCTTACCATCCCAATCGGATTTACGCACTGGCACAGACTCTCCAGTTAACAAGGATTCATCGATCGATAAATTAGAACAGGATAAAACCACCGCATCTGCCGGCACTCGGTCACCTTCTTTAATCACGATAATGTCGTCTTTGACAACTTCCCTCCCGGAAATCCTCTTTTGTTCACCGTCACGGATCACCAAAGCGCGGGGGCTAGAAAGATCGCGTAAGGCCTCCAGAGTCCTTTCTGTCTTACGCTCCTGATAAAAAGTAATCCCGACAACCACCAAGACAAAAGAAAGCAGCATTAATGCGTCCTTCTGCTCGCCAAGAAAAAAGTAGATCGTACCGCTGGCGATTAACAAAAGCAGCATCGGCTCTTTAACCACACTAAAGAATATGAAGAAAACATTGCGCTTCTTCTGGGAGGGGATTTCGTTATAGCCATACTTACGCACTCTTTCAAGAACCTCTTCTTGAGAAAGCCCTCTTATATT